>NZ_JBEXMJ010000016.1 GCF_040610475.1 Actinopolymorpha sp. NPDC004070
ATCGTGCTGTTCAAACCACTCACCCAGACCGAGATCGAACGCATCGTGGACCTGATGTTCGACGAACTACGCCAACGGCTGACCGACCGGCAGATCAAGCTGCACATCACCGAACAAGCACGCCGGCTGATCGCCCTGGAAGGCTTCGACCCCATCTACGGAGCCCGCCCCCTACGCCGATTCATCTCCCGAGAAGTCGAAACCCGCATCGGCCGCACCCTCCTCGCCGGCGACGTCCACAACGGCGCCGTGATCACCATCGACGCCCACAACAACGAAATCACCGTCACCTACCAAAACCCCACCCCCGCCACCCAACCCCAAGCCGCCTGAGGGTTCGATCGAGGAAGGAACGGGACTGATGACCACACAGACCGAGACGAACGTCGTCGAGTGCGCCAAGTGCGGTCGCCGCAACCGCGTTCCGGCGACAGGGGACGGCGAACCCCGGTGCGGCAACTGCCACGCACCGCTGCCGTGGATCGTCGACGCCGACGACGAAACGTTCGCCGAAGTGGTGGACCGCTCGCGGCTGCCGGTCGTGGTCGACCTGTGGGCAACCTGGTGCGGCCCGTGCCGAATGGTCAGCCCGGCGCTGGAACAGGTCGCGCGCGACCTCGCCGGCCGAATCAAGCTGGTGAAGGTCGACGTGGACAAGGCACGCCAGGTGGCCGAACGCTTCCGCGTCCAGGCCGTCCCCACGCTGCTGGTGATGCGCGCGGGCCAGGTGGTGTCCACCCAGCTCGGCGCGGCCCCCGCCGCGCGCCTGCGCAGCTGGGTCGAGGAAGCACTGGCCGAGGACCGACCGGCCGGTGAACAGACCTGACAGCCGGGCCGCGAGCCCGAACCGAGAACCCCACCGGAGAATGGAGATACCGAGATGCCTGTCGCGCTGGATCCACACCTGGAACAGATCCGTCCGGTCGAGCCCCGCACACCCGCCGGCTGCGAGGAGTGCCTGCGACTGGGCTCGCCGTGGGTGCACCTGCGGCTGTGCCTGACCTGCGGCCACGTCGGCTGCTGCGACTCCTCGCCGCTCAAGCACGCCCGTGCGCACGCGCACCACATCGGGCATCCGATCGTGGCGTCCTACGAGCCCGGCGAGGACTGGCGCTGGTGCTACTTCGACGAGCAGTTCGTCTGACCGCGAGACCGGTGAACCGCCAAGAGCGGGCCCTGAACCACGACTGATACGACATCGGAGGGAGGGCCGCCACATGAACGACCGAGCCCCCTCAACACCGCCGGAACCGTCCACGCAGGTGGAGACCCCGGACGCCCACGGCGCCTACCCGCGACTGGACGCCCCCCAGATCGACGCGTTAACCACCCGAGGCTCGCGACGCACCGTCGAGGTCGGGGACGTCCTCTTCCGCGAGGGGGACGAGCCGTACGACTTCTTCGTGGTCGTCTCGGGCAAGGTCGCCAATGTCGCCGACCACGGCACCCCGGAGGAGCGGGTCATCAGCGTGCACGGTGCCGGCCGGTTCCTCGGCGAACTCGGCGTCCTCACCGGGCAGCCGTCGTTCTTCACCGCAGTCGTGGTGGAGGCCGGTGAGGTGCTGGACGTGCCGCCCGAGGCGTTGCGGGAAGTGGTGGCACACGACCCGGCGCTCGGCGACCTGATCCTGCGGGCGTTCCTGCTCCGGCGGTCCTTGTTGATCGAGTTCGGCGTCGGAGTCCGGATCGTCGGTTCCTGCTACTCCCAGGACACCCGCCGGCTGCGGGAGTTCGCAGCGCGCAACCGCCTGCCGCACCGCTTCTTGGACCTGGACAAGGACCCCGGCGTCGAGAAGCTGCTGCGCAGCCTGGCCTTTCGTCCGGAGGACACACCGATCGTGATCCTGGGCGGGCGCCATGTGCTGCGCAACCCCAGCAACGCCGAACTCGCCGAGCGGCTCGGCCTGCTCGTCCCCGAGCCGTCCCCCCCGCTGCACGACCTGGTGGTGGTGGGCGCCGGCCCGGCCGGCTTGGCGGCGTCGGTGTATGCGGCGTCAGAGGGCATGGCGGTGATCACCCTGGACTCGGTGGCGACCGGCGGGCAGGCCGGCACGTCATCTCGAATCGAGAACTATCTCGGCTTCCCCTCGGGCATCTCCGGTGCAGAACTCGCCGAGCGCGCCGTCATCCAGGCGGAGAAGTTCGGCGCCCGGATGCACATCCCCGCCACCGCGACGGCGCTGAAGCAGGACGCGGGCCACTACGTCGTCGACGTGGAGGACGGCCCGCCGGTACTGGCCCGCTCGGTCCTGATCGCCACCGGCGCAATGTACCGCCGGCTCCCGGTGCCCCGGCTGGAGGAATTCGAACCGACCAGCATCTACTACGCCGCCACCCAGCAGGAGGCGCTGTGGTGCGGGCGCGTCCCGGTGGCAGTGGTCGGCGGGGGCAACTCGGCCGGCCAGGCAACGTTGTTCCTGTCCAACACCGCGAGCCGGGTCACCCTCATCGTCCGTGAGGACGACCTGGGAGCGAACATGTCACGCTACCTCGTCGACGAGATTCTCCGCCTGCCGCAGGTCGAGGTACGCACCCACACCGAGGTCCGCGAACTGGTCGGGGACGGCACCCTGGAGGCCCTGGTCGTCGAGGACAACCACACCGGGAAACGCGAGGACGTGCCGGCGCGTGCGCTGTTCGTCTTCATCGGCTCGACTCCCTGCACATGGTGGCTGGGCGACGACGTGGCACGCGACGAGAACGGTTTCGTCCGGACCGGATCGGACATCGAGCACGACGGAAGTTACCCGAGAACTTTCCTTGAGACCAGCCTTCCCGGAGTGTTCGCGGCGGGCGACGTACGCAGCGGGTCGATCAAACGCGTTGCCTCCGCGGTCGGGGAGGGCTCGATGGCGGTCCGGCTCAGCTACGCCCACCTGACGAGGGGCGAGGGGTACACCGTCGGCCGGCGTTGACGCCGTCGACCCAGTGCGGGGCCTCACCTGGTTGCGCGACGACGAGCTGGGCGCCGAGTCGCCAGGTCCTCGCCCATGTCACTCAGGGCTTGAAGGCGCGGGTGGCGTAGTAGCCGGGCAGCCAGCCTGCGGTGGCGTCGGAATGGTGCGGGGCCTCGTCGAACCCGGTGATCACGAAGCCGGCGGCGAGCTGCCCGCCGATCTGCTCGGCCATCGTGTGGCTGTACTCCAGCGGGGCGTTGGCTCCCCACAGCCGCTCGCGCTCCTCGGCCGGGAGGTGCGTCAGGTCGCTGTACGGCAGGCGGTGGCGGACGACCAGCTCGCCGCGGGTGTCCATGGCCTCGTGGTCGAACAGGTACACGTCAGGGTTGAGGAAGCCGCACAGCAGCGCGCCGCCCGGCCGCAGCACGCGGAAGCACTCGCGCCACACCGGTGCGAGCTCGGGCACGAACAGGTTCGAGACCGGGTTGAGGACGAGGTCGAAGGAGGAGTCGCCGAACTCCGACAGGTCGCGCATGTCGCCCAGCACGGTGCGCAGCTCCAGACCCTCGCGTTCCGCGACCATCTGATCCTGGGCGAGCTGACGCGGCGAGTTGTCGAAGACCGTGACCCGGGCGCCCGCCGCGGCGAGCGTCGGGGCTTGCTGCCCACCGCCCGAGGCCAGGCAGAGCATGTCTACATCGGACAGGTCGGCGGGGAACCACGCCCGGTCGACCGGCCGATACCCGATGAGCACGACGGACCAGTCACCGGCGCGTGCCCGCGCGACGGTCTCGGGGGTGACCGGGCGCGACCACTCGTTGCCGCTCTCGACCTCAAGGTCCCAAGCCGCGCGGTTGTGCGCTACCGGATCAACGCCCACGGGCATACGGTAGCGCCCCGGCGACGATCACCGACGGGGTAGCGACGCGGTGAACGTGCACCGGATCCTGAGTTGGGGCATGGGCCTTCACCGACCGTGCCAGGGACTCCGGCCTGGTGCCCTCGATGGGCAGCGTGGGTGACTGCTACGACCGGTCCTCCTCGCGGTGCTGATCGCGGCCGGTTTGTGGTGGTCGTACTTCGGTTATCTGCGCGGCGCCGAACGGCGGCTGCGCGGCACCAAGAACGGGGCTGTGCCTGGCTGGCGCGCGTCTCCTACAGCTACCTGCACCTGCCGCCGGTGACCGGGGTGGTCTTTTCCGCGCTCGGCTGCGCTCGAACAGGGTGACGTGCAGGTCCCGTTCGAGTGCGTGGATCTGTTGGGACAGCGACGGCGCGGCGATGTGCAGCCTGCGGGCGGCGTGCCCGAGGTGCCGTTCCTCGGCCACGGCAACGAAGTACCGGAGCTGGCGGAGCTCCACGACCAGCCATGTGCGACCCCGGCTGATGGGCCGGAGGAAACGCGTCATGGCAGTGACGCATGACCACCGCAAGAGTGGGCACGAGGCCCTTAGCCGACGTCAAGGCCCAGCCCGCAGAGCCCGTCGAACCCCTGGGGTCGCAGGCTTCCCAGCACACCCCATCAGGAGGCTTCTCATGAAGCGACGTCCCCGACGCGGAGATCGAACGTCCTACCGACGTTCTCGTGCGGATCACCGCCGCCAACATCTGCGGCTCGGACCTGCATATGTATGAGGGCCGGACCGACTTCGACCTGTCCACCAGCCGCTCACGGCCGAGTTCGCGGGCAGCACGACCGAGAAAGCGGTGAGGTCATGACCGTGACCAAGGGGTTGTTGGTCCGCTTCGACGCCCTCCCCGGCAAGGAGGAGGAGGAGGAGGAGGTGATGGAGGTCCTCGACAGCGGCCTTGCACCGGTGAACCAGGAGTCGGCAACCATCGCGTGGGGATCCGGCTCGGACCATCCTCGTTCGCGATCTTCGACGTGTTCCCCGACGAGGCCGGCCGCGACACCCACCTGTCCGGCCCGCTCGCTGCAGCGCTCCGCGAGCAGACCGGCACGTCGTTCGCGGAACCCACGATCGACGAACTCGACGTACGGTCCTCCGATCTTCCCACCTGAGTTGGGGCCACGACCGCAGAGCACGAACCCCGAGCGGAGGGGCCGCCGCAGCGGTGCGCCGACGTCGGAAGCGACCGTGAATCGGGCGCGCCTTGACCGCTGCGGAGCGATGGACGCCCATCGCGGCCCAATCTGCGCTTGTGCGGTCCGATGACAGGTTCGCCAGAGGTCGCGGTGATCGGGGGCGGGATCGTTGGCCTCTCGACTGCGTACGCGTTACGTGAGCAGGGCGTCGCGGTGCGCCTGTACGAGGCCGGTGTGCCCGGCGGCGGCCAGTCCGCCGGCGAGTCGCGAATCTTCCGGCATGCGCACGACGACCCTCGGCTCGTCGCGTTCGCGCGCGAGAGCCGCGGAGTGTGGGCTGAGTGGGCCGAACGGTTCAACGTCGAGCTGGTCTCATCCGATGGTGCGGTGGCGATCGGCGAAAGCGCGCTCGCGAGGCTGCGTGTGCTCGACCGTGTCGGCGGCGTGCCCGCGCGCGCGATCGATTCAGACGAGCTCGCCGAGCGAATGCCGCTGCTCGCCGGGTACTCCGGACCAGCGATGTTCGACGAGGCGGGCGGCGCGATCCGTACGCGCGCCGCCATCAAAGCGCTCGCGGGTCAGCTCGGGGACGCCGTCGTGACTGGCGAGGTGATCTCGATCGGACCCCTCGGCAGTAGGACGGTTGAGGTGCGTAGCGTCACCGACTGCGCTGTCTACTCGAACGTAGTCGTGTGCGCCGGCCGCGAAACCGCACGCCTGGCGCGGAGCGTCGGCCTTTCGCTGCCAGTTCGCCTGGCCGCACACGTGCGGCTGACTTTCGCCGTGAAGGCCGCCGCCCCGGCGCGGGTCGCGTGCCTGCAGGACGGCAGCGGCGACTTCGGCGAAGTCGGCGTCTACGCGACGCCGCTCCCGGGCAACAGCCGCTACGCGGTCGGACTCAGCGAGACTGTCGGCGTCCGCGACGATGGGACGTTCATCGACCCGGCGGCAGTTCGATCACTAGACGAACGTGCGCGCGAATACGTGGCACGGGCGCTGCCTGGCCTCGACCCCGAGCCGCGCGAGTTTGTCCACTGCTGGGTGACGGACCTCCCGTGGAGTGAGGACGGCGTGGCCGTCTGGGAGGCAGGTCGAATCCTCTTCGTGGCCGGTCACAATCTCTTCAAGCACGCACCATCACTGGGTCGTGCCCTCGCCCGGGCCACGACCGGCGACCGTCTCGCCGCCGAGCTCAGGCCCGAGGCGCGCCTCGGCGAACCCCAGCAATAGTTCCCGGTGACCCTTCGGGCGCCGCACTCAGGGAGTCGCTGCAGCCCGCTCGCTCCCACCAGCGAGGCCGTGCGGATCCGACGTGTGTGACCGGGCCTCCGGACAGCGGCAGCAGGTCACGTCTCACGACCCTTTCGGGGTCCGGCTGAGCCGGTAGTCGGACCGCCTGGCGCGCCGGGTGCGGGCCCAGTACTCGAACGAGAATCCCGGCCACAGGGTGCGGTTGACGCCGTGTTCGTCGAGGTACCAGCTGGTGCAGCCGCCGGTGTTCCACACCGCCCGGTCGAGGCGGCGCCGGAGCATCGCGGCGAACCGTCGTTGTGCTGCGGCCTCGACCTCGACGACGTCGGCACGGCTGCGCCGCAGCATCCGCAGGCAGCTCATGACGTGCCTGACCTGGGTCTCGATCATGAACACCACGGAGGTGTGCGCGAGACCGGTGTTGGGGCCGAGAAGCATGAACAGGTTGGGGAATCCCGCGACCGTGATGCCGTGGTGGGCGCTCACGCCATCGGCCCACGCCTCCTGCAGAGTCAGGCCGCCGCGGCCGACGATCTGCTGGTCGAGGAGCGCCGAGGTGACCCGGAAGCCGGTGCCGTGGACGATGGCGTCGACGTCGTAGGACGTGCCGTCGCGGGTGAGGATGCCGTGCTCGGTGATCTCGGCGATGCCGTCGGTGACGAGGTCGACGTTCGGGCGGGCGAGTGCCGGATAGTAGTCCGACGACAGCAGGATCCGCTTGCAGCCGATGGTGTAGTCGGGGGTCAGCCGGGACCGCAGGTCGGGATCGGTGACCTGCCGCCGCAGGTGCGCCCGCGCGACGCGCTCCAGCGGACCGGTCAGTCTCGGGCTCACGGCGAACCCGAGTCCGCGCAGCTCCAGCGCCAGATAGATCGAGGCCCGGAAGGCCCGCATCGCCAGCGGTGCCGACCGGAACCGCCTTCGCCGGTCTGGCGGGATCTCGGCGTCGGGCCGGGGATGGATCCACGCCGGCGTGCGCTGGAAGACGTGCAACCGGGCCACCTGCTCGGCGATCCGCGGGACGAACTGCACGGCGCTGGCACCGGTGCCGATCACCGCGACCCGCTTGCCCGTCAGGTCGTAGCCGGAGTCCCATTCGGAGGAGTGGAACTGCCGGCCGGTGAACCGGTCGCGGCCGGGCACGTCGGGATAGGCGGGCACGTGCAGCGCCCCGATCGCCGACACCACCACCCGCGGTGCGATCACCTCGCCCTCGGCTGTCTCGACCCTCCAGCGCCCAGCGGCCTCCTCCCACCGCATCGACGCGACACGCACACCGTAGCGAAGGTGTGGCTCGAGGCCGTAGGTCCGTACGCACGAACGCAGGTAGTCCCAGATCTCCTCCCGCGGTGAGAACATCCGCGACCAGTCGGGGTTGAGCGCGAAGGAGTAGGAGTACAGATGGGAGGGGACGTCGCAGGCGCAGCCGGGATAGGCGTTGGCCCGCCAGGTGCCGCCGAGGTCGTCGTCCTTCTCGAGTACGACGAAGGAGTCCAGGCCGGCCTTCTTCAGCCGGATCGCCATGCCGATGCCGCCGAACCCCGCGCCGACGACGACGATCTCGGGCGTGGCCGTCACCGCCGGAACTCCGTTCCCGTCGTCCGGCAGATGACCGACGCGACCAGCTCCGGATCGTCGTTCATCGGCGAGTGGCCGCATCCTGGCAGGTCGACGTGCCAGGCGTCGGGCAGGAGAGCCTGTGCCCGGGCGGCCTGGCGGTGAAGGAGCAGCCGGTCGCGGGTGCCCCAGGCCACCGTCACCGGACATTGCGGGGTGCCGCGCAGGGCGTAGTCGCGACCGTGCCGCGCGACCGCCCGGAACGCCGCGCCGGAGCGCATCGCGAGGGCCTCGGCGAGGACCAGCTCGGCCGTGAGTCGTTCGGGATGCCCGACCAGCAGGCCGTAGGCCAGCGTCCGGATCCGGGCCGAACCGGCGGCGGTGCGCAGGACCGGCTCAGGTAGGAAGGCGACCGAACGAAGGGTGTGCAGCAGCGCGAGCGCCCAGCGGCGTTCCCAGGTGAGCCAGAAACCTGCCGGCGCCAGGGCGGTCGCCGACGCCACCCGGCCCGCGACGGCGAGCTCCAGCGCGAGCGCGCCACCCAGACTGTTTCCTGCCACGTGCGGACGGTCCAGGCCGAGGTCGGTGATGAACCCTGCGACCGCGGTGGACAGGTCCTCCCGCCAGCGTGCACCGCCGCAGGCCGGCGACGCGCCGAAGCCCGGCAGGTCGACCGTGAAGACCTCGTGCCTGTCGACGAGCAGCGGAACGACGGGGTCCCAGCCCTGCCGGCGGTGGCCCAGGCCGTGCAGCAGCACCAGCGGCGGGCCGCTGCCCTGCCGGTCGTAGGCCAGAGTCACCACGGCCGCGCTCCGATCCCGTGCATGGTCCGACGTTGTACCAATGATGCGCCACCGGATGCGGGATGGCCGCGAGCAGCAGTTGCTGTTTGGTCGTACGCCCTGACTGACGTCTGGCGTATGCGCTGATCAGCGTCGCCCGTCAGCGTCTACTGCGAAGACTGCCGGGCCGGCGGCGGCGCGCCGTCGCCGTCGCCGTCGGCCCAGGCAGTGTGCAGGCGAACGTCACCTGTCTCGGTGATCTCGGCGGCGTTCAGCACCTGCGTCTGCAGTGCCGCCATCAGCGTCGTCGCGGCGGCCTCGGGGATCCCCTCGGCGATCTTGATGACGTTGCCGAGTTCGACGCCGAACCACGCCACGACGTCGCAGCGATCCCTTCGGTGGTGCCTGTCGATGCGCACTCTGCGTGCGTGGCCGAGGTTGACGAGCTCACCGTCAGTGGCGCGTATCCACATCGTGCGCTCTCCCTTCGCTGCCGGGCGACGTCGCCGGCGTCGTCAGCCGACGTGTCGACAGGTCCCGAGGATCACGACGCTAGGCGCAATCGATCAGGCGCGCGGTGGGTATGGCAGAACCGGCCACGTGAGCTGCGAACGGAGGCGATGTACCGGGCCCAGGGGAGGAGCGCGCTAGCGTTTGTTGATCTTGGACACGAACGAACGGACTCTGGCCTGCGTGCGCGGGTCGCTGGCGGCCGCCTGCACCCGGTCCTGTGCCTTCTTGATCGCCCGCTGGGTCCGCGGGTCCTTGGCGAGCCGTTCCGCTTTCGCCTGCGCGTTTGCGGCGAGCTTCTTGCCCTGCGGACTCCGGAAGTACTGCAGGATCCGGTCGAGCAGCGATGTCGCCACAATGCCTCCTCAGTCGGGGTGACTCCCTGGACAACGCCTGGTGAGGCAGCCGGGTTCCTCACCCGGCGGCCGCGCCGGTGGCGACCTCGGCGGCCTCTGGAGCTAACCGCGCAGGGCGGCGGCCGACTCCCGCAGGTGCCGGTGGATGCCCTGGTACGCGGCCGGCGAGGGGAGGAGCCCCTTCGGGATCTTGACCACCGAGGAGTAGTTGGTGTCGACCACGTTGGCGATCGGCGCCTTCGCCGTCTGGCTGAGCAGTTGGTAGGCGTCCATCCGGTCCAGTCCGTAGAGCTCACCCAGCCAGCCCACCATCTCGACCTGCGCGATCCGCCAGGCGTCCTCGAGCGGGCGGCTGGACCCGACGGCGATGATCGCGTCGTCGTGCTCGATCCGCGGCCACACCGGAGCACCACCCTTGATCAGGTCGACGATCAGCGTGACGTTCATGGCTCCCTCGACCGCGGTGCCGCACGCCTCACCCTCGCCCTGGCGGTAGTGGCCGTCGCCGACCGAGAACAACGCACCTGGAACGTTGACGCCGAGGTAGCAGGTGGCGCCGGCGCGCATTTCGGGTGTGTCCATGTTGCCGCCGAACCGCTCGGGTACGAGGGACGAACGCGCCTCCCGGCCGCCCGGAGCCACGCCGACCGTGCCCAGCATGGGCTCCAGCGGCAGGTCGAGGCGGAAGTCGCTGCGAGCGGCCTCGAATGTCAAGGTGCGCTTGCCTGCGTCGACCTGGTAGACCCAGGTGACCTCGGGCAGCGGTTCCTGCAGCAGCGCGGTGCGGTCGGTGCCGGTCAGCCCACCGAAGAAGGGGATCGTCGTCGAGACGCCCCAGTCGCGGGCCGGCTGCAGGTCGACGAAGTGCAGCACCAGCGTGTCACCGGGCTCCGCGCCCTCGACGTGGAAGGGGCCGGTCTGCGGGTTGAGGTAGTTCATGTCCACGCAGGCCGACGGCAGGTCGCTCGCGCGTCGGATCCGGCCGGAGTAGGCGTCCTCGGTCCACAGCCGCATGGCCGTACCCGGACGGACCCGCATCGCCGGCTCCGCTCCGCCGAACGTCCAGGCGTACTGGTCGAAGGTGGGGGTGTACTCGACCGTCTCCATCGCCGCGGTCTCCTTCCACGTGGTCCGTCGAGCCGCACGCGCGACCGGCCCATCGTAGAAGCGATTCAGGACGTGATCCAGTCGCCGTACTCGACGCGGTGCCGACCGTCATCGCCTGGTCGTAGGCTCGGACGATGCGACGGCGTTCGGTGGCGGAGAGCATCAACGCCCTGGTGCGGTTCTGCGCGCGGCGTGACGTCGAGGCGCTGACTCCCGGCCACCTCAGCGGTCGAGCCGACGTGGCGATCCTGTTCGGAGGAAGCATCCTCGCCGGCGCGGCAGTGTTCGCGGACGCCATCCGGGCGGAGGTCGCCGGCTTCTACCTGGTCGTCGGCGGCGAGGGGCACAGCACCGACGCGTTGCGACGGCAGCTGCGCGACCGCACGGGGTGGCCGGACGTCGGCACCCTGACCGAGGCCGCCCTCTTCGACCGGTACCTGCGCGAGTACCACGGAGTCGTGGCGGACGCCCTCGAAGAGGAGTCCACCAACTGCGGCAACAACGTGACCAACGCCCTGGCACTCATGGACGCACGAGGCGTCGGACGCGACCGGATCGTGCTGGTTCAGGACGCGACCATGCAGCAGCGCATGGACGCCGGCTTTCGCCGTCACGTTCCGCCGACCACGGAGCTGGTCAACTTCGCGTCGCATCAGACGAGGGTGCGAGAGGTCGACGGTGCTCTGGAGTACGAGTCGGCTCCGGACGGGATGTGGGAGATCGAACGGTACGTGTCGCTCCTGATGGGCGAGATCCCGCGCCTCCGGGACGACGCCGACGGATACGGGCCGTCCGGTCAGGACTACATCTCACACGTCGACGTACCGCACGATGTCGAGGCCGCGTTCGCGCTGCTGCAGGAGAGCGCCGAACACACCGTCCGGCAGGCCGATGGACGGTGGAAAAGCCAGTAGGGCGCCGGCCACGCGCGCTCGGCGAACGGGCCCGTCGTGGACGGCTGGGACGGGTCGTCTCGGTGCGACGCCGATCAGCGGCCAGGCGAGCAGAACTGGATCGAGGACGTCGCGGCGCGCCGCACGGCGAGGCTCTGGCCGTGACCGGCCGTGGATGACGGACGTGTTCAGCGCATGACGCCGGTGTGCCCGAGGGAGTAGCGGCCCGGCTGCGGCCAGACCGACAGGCCGTGTGGGCCACTGCCCACGTCGATCCTTGCCAGCAAGGCGCCGTTGACGGTGGAGAGCGCGTAGGCGACGCCGTCGTAGCGTCCGGAGAGCCAGAAGATCCTGCCGTCGGGGGAGAGGTTTCCCATGTCGGGGCTTCCGCCTCCGGGTATCCGCCACTTGCCGACCAGCCGGTCGGTGGCGAAGTCGAGCACGGAGACAGAGCCTTCGTCGCGGTTGGTGATCAGGAGGCGGCGCGAGTCGCGGGTGACGTAGAGGCCGTGCGCGCCGAGGCCGGTCGGCAGGAAGTTCCTGATTCTGAACGGGTTGCCGGCGACCCGCCAGACTCCGTTCGCGTTCATGTCGGCGACGTAGAAGGTCCGCCCGTCGGGGGAGAGCTTGACGTCCTGCGGCTTGGCGTCACCGGGTAGTTCGATCCGTCCGACGATCCGCCGTCCGGCGGTGTCGACCTTGAGCAACTCCGAGGAGAATTCACAGCTCACGACGAAGTAGCGTCCGTCGGCGGAGAAGTCGGCGTGGTTGACGCCGGCGCAGTCCGCGGGAATCGAGTGCTCGAGCCGCATCGTGTGCGGGTCGCGGAAATCGATCCGGTGCAGCAGTGAGGCCATCACGACGGCATACCGTCCGTCGGGTGTGAAGTAGAGGTTGTACGGATCGTCGACGGGCACGGGCTTTCCGGCCTTCGTCGTGCGCGGATCGATCGGTGTCAGCGAGTTGCCCACGTCGTTGTTGACCCAGAGAGTGCGAAGGTCCCAGCTGGGAACGACATGCTGGGGCTGGCTGCCCACCGGGATGGTCTTGATCACCTTGAACGTCTTCGGGTCGATCACCGTGACGGTGTCGCTGTTGGTGTTGGGGACGTACACCCGGTACGGGTCCTTCCGCACGGCCGGAGCCAGCCGGCCGGGGCGGTCGGCCGCCCACACGTCGTCGGCACGCAGCGGCGGCGGCATGCCGGGCAACCACGCCGAGGTGTGCGGCGCCGCGTGCGCCGCGGTGGCCTCGGGACGTGCCCGGTCCGGGTTCGGGGTCGGTGTGGGGTGGGCTGTTCCGGCGGTGGTCCGGCAGCCGGCCGCGGCGGAGGCCAGTGCGGCCAGGACGAGCAGGGCGGCGAGCAGGTGCGTCATGCGTGGCCGGTTCATCGGAGCAGGTCCGTCACTGTCACCGGTTGCAGACCCCGGGCGCGGAGTCCGGCGACGAGCCCTGGCAGGGCACGGACCGTGCCGGGATGTCCCATGTGCAGGCTCAGGATCGAACCCGGCTTCGCGGAGTCCACTCCGTTGCGTACGACCGCGGCCGGCCCCGGGTCGAGGTAGTCCAGGGTGTCCACGTCGTACGACAGGCAGAAGCGGTAGCCGGCCCGGGTCGCGGCCGTCCGGATCAGCGGGGTGGTGTGCTGCGTCCCCGATGCGCGAAACCACATGCCCGCGCTGCCGGTGAGCCGGCGCAACACTGTGGCGCAGCCGGAGATCTCGTCGTACGCCTGCGATCGGTCCAGCGTGCGCATCGGCAGGTGGTGCAGGGTGTGATTGCCGAGCTCGTGGCCGCCGTGCCGGATTCTGTCCGCCATGGTGGGGTTCTGCGAGAGCCACGTGCCGACGGCCAGCACCGTCAATGGCACGTTGACATGCTCGGCCGCGCGCAACAGCGCCTCCGCCGTGGAGGGATCACCTGCTCCGTGGAACGTGAGCGCCACCCGAGGTGCCGACCGTGGTCCGTGCCCGATCTCGACGGTGCGGGCCGGCGTGCGTGCCCGGGTTGCGGTCGTCGGAGAGTGCCGGACCGAGCCACCGTGGCGGTCCGGACGGGGTGGATGTCCGGGGTGGGACGTGGCCGGTGACGAGCGGTCCTTGGGCCTCGCGACCGCACAGGCACCGAGCAGAATCCCGGCGGCGGTGCACGACACCGTACGCCACAAAAGGCGGCGCCGCGGGATCGTCACGGCTCAACATTAGGGAGCAGGGGGCCGGCGGAGGCCAAGATGGGAGTTTTCGAGGACAACCGGCCGGCTCGTGCGATCGCTGCGCTACCAGGTCAGGTCGAGGTAGTCCGGTCCGTGTTCTCGGGCCAGGGACAGGTTCGGGCCCTCCCCGCCGGTGATGCCGAGCATGGCGGCCTCCCAGCGTGCGTTGAAGGCGATGATCCAGGCGGTGGCCGCGCTCGCCGTCCGTCGTTCGCGCTCGACGAAGCCGGTGCCGCGAGCGATCTCGTAGTCGTGCAGGAAGGTTGCCGCTTCGCCCGGTGAGGACAGGCCGCCACCGCTGGTGGAACTGGCGGCGTAACACGCCGCGGCGAAGCCGGCGACGACCGCCTCGGTGTCGGCGACGAGCTCCCAGTCGAAGGTGCCGACGAGCACCCCGTCGCGGACGGCGGTGTTGCCGGCGTACCAGTCGGCGTGACCGACGACCACGTCGGCACCGTCGCGGCAGGTGAGGAGCTGGTCGCAGACCTGCCGCGCGTACGCGTCGAGCCAGTCGTAGCCGACCGGGGTGACGTCGAAGTTCACGATCGGGTCGTGGGGTACGGGCCAGGGGCCGCCTTGGTACTGGCACCAGGACGGTCCCGGCCCCACTCGGTGGAGCAGGTCGGACCGGGCCCCCAGAACGCCGATGTGGCGGGCGAGGCCCTCGGCCAGCAGCCGGCGGGTGGCCGGGTCACGGCCGTCCGGAACCTCACCGGCAAGCAGGGTCTCCGCGGTGAGGACCCGGCCGTCCACCTCGTCGGGACCCGACAGCGGTTCCGGGCAGGGGAAGCCGGCCGCGGCGAGGAACCGCTGCGCGTCCCTCGCGGCGACGATGGCGTCGTTGGCGGTCGCGTCGGCGTCGGCCGGTGGGCGGTGGCCCTTGATCACCACGGCCCGCCCGTCGTCCAGCTCTACTCCCCACACCGCGTCGATGCGCCCGGCGCGGAACTGTACCTTCCGGATCGGGCTGCCGAGATGCTCGCGCGCGTACGCGCTGAGGAAGTCCCGCAGCTCGGCCGCCGACTCCGTACCGTGCACGGCGCGTTCGGTGTCGGTGGTCCGATCGGCCCGGCCGATGCCGTCGCCGTCAGGGGAGGATGCGCTGCTGGG
Organism: Actinopolymorpha sp. NPDC004070; assembly: GCF_040610475.1. Classification (NCBI taxonomy): domain Bacteria; kingdom Bacillati; phylum Actinomycetota; class Actinomycetes; order Propionibacteriales; family Actinopolymorphaceae; genus Actinopolymorpha; species Actinopolymorpha sp. NPDC004070. The sequence goes on from NZ_JBEXMJ010000016.1 coordinate 14,723, forward strand.
GCTCGCCACCCGAGGAGCATCCCACCAGCTCGGCGGGTTCGCATGGCGTGCCGCCGTCGGCCGGCGCGACGCCGCGGCCCGCTCGCGGCGTCGTGTGGGAGCATCGTCGCCGTGACCGACCGGGTGATCCAGCTTCAGGACGTGGTACGCCGCAAGGTAGCGGCCCTCGGCCCCCAGGGCGAGGCGTGGCTGGCGGGGCTGCCCGGTCTCGTCGACGATCTTGCTCGCAGGTGGTCGATCACGATCGGCCGGCCGCTGTCCGGTGGCACCGCGTCCTACGTCACGCGGGTGCGCACGGCGGACGGTCGGGACGCCGTTCTCAAGATCGCGATCCCCCAACTCGACTTCGCCGGCCAGGTACGCACCATCGTCGACGCGGACGGACACGGTTATGTCCGGGTGCTTGCGCACGACGTCGACCGGCACGCGATGTTGATGGAGGCCCTCGGCCAGTCGTTGGAGGACACCGACGTCCCTCCCGAGGACAAGATCGTGACCCTGTGCACGACCCTTCGCCAGGCCTGGCAGGTGCCGCGGCCCCCAGGACCGAGCGTCGACCCGGCCCTGGGTCTGATCGAGCTCGTCGGAAACCTGTGGGAACGGCTCGACCACCCGTGCTCCGAACGGGTCGTGAAGCGGGCACTCGCCTACGCCGAAATGCGGGCGGCAGCCTTCGACCTCGACCGCTGCGTCGTGGCGCACGGCGATCCGCATCCGGCCAACACCCTGCGGGTGCTCACGCCGAGGCCGGGTGCGGAGTCCGGCTTCGTCTTCGTGGACCCGGACGGTTTCCTCGCGGATCCGACGTACGACCTCGGTGTCGTGCTCCGCGACTGGAGTGCGCAACTCCTCGCCGGGGACGCTCCCGCCCTGGCGCGCCACTACTGCGCGCTGCTGGCAGACCACACGGGTTTGGACGAGGCCGCCATCTGGGAGTGGGGATTCCTCCAGCGGGTGTCGACCGGGTTGTACGCGCTCAGCTTCGGTGCCGAGGAGATGGCCAGGCCGTATCTCAGGACGGCCGAGCTGCTCGGGTGACCGGAGGAGGGGTGTTCCCCGTCGACCCTCTGGGCACAAGCTCGCACGGCAGCCGCACGACTGTGGGGGAGCCGACCGGATCCGTGATGCGGCGGCGAAGCAGGTCCAGGCCGGTCTCGACGATGGCCTGGACGGGCTGGTTCACCGTGGTCAGATCGAAGGCCTCCCAGGACGCCATGTCGGTGTTGTCGTAGCCCACCACCCACAGGTCGCCGGGAACGCCGACGCCGAGGGAGCGCGCGCCGTCGAGGAGTCCGAACGCCAGGACGTCGGTGATGGCGAAGATCGCCGACGGAGGGTTCCGCCGCGCGAGCAGTTGGTGCGCGGCGCGATGACCGTCGTCGTGGGAGAAGCCGCCGACGACCGTGTTCCGCCGGCTGACCGTGAGCCCGGCCTCGTCGAGCGCGGCCCGGAAACCCTGCTCCCGGTCCCGAGCGGTGGACACCACCAGGGGAGACGTGACCAGGCCGACGGTGGTGTGGCCGGCGTCGACGAGGTACCTGCCCACGTCGAACGCGCCCTGCCAGTTGTCGCCGATCACCTGGTCACAGGCGAGGTCGTCGATGCCCCGATGCAGCAGGACCGTGGGCAGTCCCGAGGCGACCGCCACCGTGTGCAGCGAGGTGTCGAAGGTGGCACACGTCAGTACCAGCCCGTCGACCAGGCGCTGCTGGATGAACCGGCTGGACGCCTCGAGGTCGTCGTGCTCGACGTCCCAGAGCGTCATGTGCAGCCCGAGACTGCGCAGGCGCCGCGCGATCACGTCCAGCAGGGTGGCGTGGAAGGGGCTGGTGACACGGGACATGAAGACGCCGATGGTGTCCGTCCGCCCCGTCTTCATCGCCCGTGCCAGTGCGTGCGGGGTGTAGTTGGTCTCCGCCAGCACCTTCAGCACCCTGGCCCGGGTCTCGGGCCTGACCCGCGGGTGGTTGGTGAGCACACGGGACACCGTGGACTGGGACACGCCGGCCAGCCGCGCGAGGTCCCTGCTCGTACCCACTCGTTCCACTCTCGCCATTGGCGACCTCCGCCTGCGCTTCACCGTCGGACAAGGAAATCACCTCACCGTCCGAGCCGTCCTAGTCCGGACGTGATCCCCGTGGAACCGTTGACCGTCCTTGCGGGGCAAGCGTAGATACGTATTCACAACCCGATCCACCCGATGCCGAAGTCCGCCGACCAGGAGGGACAGGCACCGGCGCCAGGCGACTGGCGAGGGGGACCCTTCGAGCGCGGCGACTGCCCGCGCGACGGTCGACGATCGGAGATTCCGGTGAATCAGACGGCCTCAGCGGTGAGCCGCCGCTCGTTCGTGGCCGGGGCACTCGGCCTCGCCGGCGGAAGTCTCGTGTCCGGATGTGGTGGTAAGGCGTCGTCCTCCTCCGACGAGGTGACCTTCCTGAACTGGGAGACGTTGAAGGGCACGCCTCTGGAGAAGGCCCTTGCCGCGTGGGAGAAGAAGAGCGGCACGAAGGTCGTCGTCCAACCAACGCCGACGGCGGACTACGACACCAAGATGCGGACGCTGCTGGCCGGCGGCCAGCCGCCGGACATCATGCGGATCAACGACGATTTCGTCCGGGGCTTCTCCGCACGCGGTGCCCTGCTCGACCTGAACAAGTACATCAGGAAGGACAAGCTCGACGTCACCGCGTACGCCAAGGAGTCGTTCGAGTTCCCTCGGCAGCCCAACGGGCAGCACACCGCCTGGGTCCTCGGATACCAACCCCGGTTGATGTTCTACAACGTCGACGCCTTCAGGGAGGCGAAGGTCGAACTGCCGCCGACGACGTGGACCATGGACGGCTGGAAGTGGGGCGACTTCGCCGACCGGGCGAAGAAGCTGACCGTGCCCGGCAAGCGCTGGGGAGCGCTCGTCTACTACGACACCGGCTACGAGCAGACGTTCACCATCAACCACGGCAGCAGCACCGGCATCTTCTCCGACGACGGCACGAAGTTCACCCTCGCGGGCAGCACCGAGAGCGAGGCCCTGCAGTGGGCGACCGACCTCACCTGCAGGGAGAAGGTCCAACCACCCTGGTCGCAGCTGCAGCAGGACGGCATCGACAACCAGCTGTTCGCGCAGGGCAAGGTGGCGATGTACTTCGCCACCTTCGGCGCGGTGCCCTACCTGCGCAGCACCATCAAGGACTTCACCTGGGACGTCGCGCCGCCACCCGGAGACGTGCAGCAGCGAACCGAGTCGAGCGTCATTGTCTTCACGATCCCGAAGGCCGCGAAGAATCCGGACAAGGCGTGGGAGCTGCTGAAGTTCCTCGCCAGCGAGGAAGGCGGCAGGATCCTCCTCGAGGGCGGGCAGTTCACCCCGATCAACAACGCCGCGGCCGCCCAGCTCGGAGCGGGTGGCAAGCCACCCGCGCATCTCAACCTCTTCGGTGAGGCCGCGAAACACCTCACCGCGCCGAACCAGACGAAGAACACGCTGGGCGCACGGGATCTGTACCGCCCGGCCCTGGACGACGCCTACAACTGCGAGAAGCCGGTGCGCGACGTGCTGACCGGGGTCAGGGCACAGGTCGAGAAAGCCTTGGAGGGTTGAGGTCTCTCGGCAGCTGTCCCGGAGAAGCGAGCTAGGGTCAGGTGGGAGCCAGGATGCAGTCACTGGTGTCGGCCGGTACGACACGCGAAACACCCGGCGCGGCAACGGATCCCGCCCGGGCGGCACGACGACGGCACAACCTCACCGGCTGGCTCTTCATCAGTCCCATCGTCGTCGGCGTGGTGGCCTTTCAGTTCTTCCCGATCCTCGTGTCGATGGCGGCGTCGCTGACGAAGTGGGACGGGATTTCCTCCCCGGAGTTCGTGGGGTTGTCGAACTTCACCGACATCTTCACCGACGACCCGTTGTTCTACACCACGCTGTGGAACACGACCTACTTCACCCTGGCCAGCATCCCGCTGACGGTCGGGATCGGCTTCTTCCTCGCCGTGCTCTGCGCCCAGCGGGTACGCGGAGTGTCGTTCTTCCGCACGGCGTTCTTCGCGCCGTACGTCACCAACGTCGTCGCGATCGGTTTCGTGTGGTTCTGGTTCTTCCACCCCAGCGACGGGGTGGTCAACGGCCTGCTCGGGCAGGTCGGGGTGCACGGCCCGGAGTGGCTGTCCAGCTCCACCTGGGCGATGCCGGCGGTGATCGTGGTCAGCGTGTGGCAGGGAGTCGGCTACCCGATGATCATCCTGCTGGCCGGGTTGCAGGGGATCCCGGAGATGTTGTACGAGTCGGCGAAGATCGACGGCGCGAGCTCGCTGGCCAGGGTCAGGTACGTCACCCTGCCGCTGCTGACGCCGCACTTCCTCTTCCTGCTGATCACGCAGTTCATCAGCTCGTTCCAGGTCTTCGGCCTGATCTACGTCATGACCAAGGGCGGGCCCGGGCACTCCACGAGTGTCTACATCTACAACCTGTACGAGAACGCGTTCGCCTACGGGAAGATGGGCTACGCGTGTGCTCTGGCGTGGATCCTCTTCGCGGTGATCGCGAGCGTGACCTACGCGCAGTGGAAGCTCCAGAACAGGTGGGTGTTCTACGCATGAGCATCGCGAGACTCGGCGCCCGGGCACTCATCTACGCGGTGATGTTCGTGCTCGCGGCGGCGTTCCTGCTACCGCTGGTCTGGATGCTGGCCAGCTCCCTCAAGCCCGAGGCGCAGGTGCTGACCATCCCGCCGGACTTCTTCCCGAACCACCCGCTGTGGAGCAACTACGCGGCGGTGTTCGACCGCATCCCGGTCTTCGTGTTCAACAGCGTCAAGCTCGCGACGTACAACGTGGTCGGGATCCTGGTGGTGTCGTCGATGGCGGGCTATGCCTTCGCACGGTTGCGGTTCGCCGGGCGGGACATCGCGTTCATGGTCCTGCTGGCCACCTCGATCATCCCCGGCATCGCGTACCTGATCCCGCAGTACATCGTGTTCCGCCAGATCGGCTGGATCGACACGCACTACCCGCTGTGGGTGCCGCGGGTGCTCACGCCGGTGTTCGCGACGTTCCTGATGCGGCAGGCATTCAAGACCGTTCCGAACGAACTGGAGGACGCCGCGAAGATCGACGGTGCGTCCACGTTCGGGATCTACTGGCGCATCATGTTGCCGCAGACCAAGCCGGTGCTCGCGGCGATCGCGGTCTTCACGTTCCTCGACTCCTGGAACGACCTGTTCGGCCCGCTGATCTACCTCAACTCCGAGAACCTCCAGACCCTGCCGGTCGCCCTGGCGCAGTTCCAGGGTGAGTACTTCAGCCAGCTCAGCCTGCTGATGGCCGGCGCGACGGTCTCGGTCGTACCAGTGATCGTGGTCTTCCTGCTGGCCCAGCGGTACTTCATCCAGGGCATCACCATGACCGGTCTGAAGTGACACCCACGATGGTCGAAGTGACACCGACGAAGTCTGAAGTGGCACCGACGGAGTCTGAAGTGACACCGACGAAGAAGGAGCATCTCCTGTGAACGATCCTGTGGTGGCGGTCCAGATCGGAGCGGTGTCGTTCGTCGACGAGGGGGTCGACGCCACCCTCGACGTGCTGGCCGAGCGGGGCGGGGTGAACGCGTTGTTCCTCGCCACGCCGACCTGGACGCGTGGGACGGGTGGCCGCCAGGTCCCCGGCTACCCGTTGCCGGACCACGGCGTGCAGTCGTACGACCTCGGCTGGCGGGGCGGCAACTACGCCACGCCGCACCCGGAGTACTACGGCAACACCGTTCTCGGTTCGGCCGGCCGGGCTCCCGAGCACCCCGACCTCGACCTGCTGGCGACCCTCGTACCGCGGGCCCGTGCCCGCGGGATGAAGTCATACGCCTGGATGGAGGAGAGCGGCTCGGCGAAGGAGCTGCGGACCTACCCGAACTTCTCCAAGGTGCTCGAGGTCGACGCGTGGTCCCGGCCGGGCCTGCGGCCGTGCTTCAACAACCCCGACTACCGCAACTGGCACCTGGGTTTCGTCGAGGACTACGTGCACAGCTACGAGCTCGACGGGCTCGCCTGGTGTTCGGAACGCCCCGGCCCGCTCAACCTCCTCCTGCAGGGGCCGGTCCAGGTCGGTGACGTCGGCTGCTTCTGCACCCACTGCGCCCGGATCGCGCGTGACCGCGGCATCGACGTTCGCCGTGCGCAGGAGGGATACCGCGCACTGGTGGACTGGAACGGGAAGGTCGGTGCGGGGGAGCGGCCGGCCGACGGTGCGTTCGTGACGTTCTGGCGGATCCTGCTCACCTACCCGGAGGTGCTCGCCTGGCAGACGCTGTGGACCGAGAGCCAGCGCCAGCTCTACCGCGACATCTACGGTGTCGCGAAGGCGGGCTCGCCCGACATCGAGGTCGGCTGGCACGTTTACCACAACATCTCCTTCAGCCCGTTCTACCGAGCGGACCAGAACTACGAGGAGATGGCGAAGTTCTCCGACTTCATCAAGGTGGTCATCTACAACAACTGCGCGGGCCCCCGCTTCTACACGTGGGTGCAGAACATCTGCGCAGCACTCTTCGCCGACGCAGAGCCCGAGGACGTCTACCCGCTGATGCTGAAGCTGCTGCAGCTCGACGAGGGCACCTACGAGAAGCTGCCGCAGACCGGCTTCTCGGCCGACTACGTGCGCCGGGAGACGGCCCGGGCAGTTCAGGGGGTGGCCGGCCAGGCGGCGATCTACCCGGGCATCGACATCGACATCCCGGTCGGTCTGCCCAGGGAGAACCTCGAGCCGGCGACCCATGTGGGCAAGGCGAACTGGGACACCACCCACGGCGACCTGACGCAGTGCACACGGGAGTCGGTGCGCGACGCCGTGCTCGCCGCGTTCGACGGTGGCGCGCAGGGAGTGGTCCTGTCCCGGAAGTACTCCGAGATGGCTCTGGACAACCTGTCCGGTGCGGGTGACGCGGTGCGGTCGCTGGAGAAGCGATGACCTCCGCCCGGCAGGAGCCGGCACGGAAGGATCCGTGGTACCGCCGCACGGTGCGCTGGGGACAGACGAACCTCACCGAGAAGGACCCGGTGCGCTACGACGCGCAGTGGTGGCGGGAGTACTGGCGCCGGACCCGGGTGCAGGGCGTGATCGTCAACGCCGGTGGAATCGTGGCCTACTATCCGAGCGCCCATCGGCTGCAGCACCGTGCGGCCTTCCTCGGCGACGGTGATCTCTACGGTGAGGTCGTCCGGGCCGCGCGGGAGGAGGAGGGTCTCACCGTCCTCGCCCGGATGGACTCCAACCGCGCCGCCGAGGACTTCTACCTCGAGCATCCGGACTGGTTCGCCGTCGACGCCGACGGCCGGCCGTACCGTGCCGGTGACCTGTACGTCGCGTGCGTCAACGGGCCGTACTACCAGTCGTACCTGCCGTCGGTGCTGGAGGAGATCATCGCCCGCAGCGCCCCGGACGGGATCACCGACAACAGTTGGAGCGGCCTGGACCGCGACCACATCTGCTACTGCGACAGCTGCCGGGGAGCCTTCGGCCGCGACGTCGACCTCGACCTGCCTGCCTCGGTGGACTGGGCCGATCCCGCCTACCGGCGCTGGGTCGAGTGGAGCTACCGGCAGCGGCTCGCCGTCTGGGACCTCAACAACGAGGTGACCACCCGGGCAGGCGGGCCGGACTGCCTGTGGATCGGCATGAACGGCGGCGACCTGGTGTCGCAGAGCCTGCGGTTTCGCGACCACAAGGCGATCTGTGAGCGGACGCCGATCCTGATGCTGGACTCGCAGTTCCGGCACGAGCGGTCCGGCTTCCAGGCCAACGGCGACAGCGGGAAGGTCCTGCACGGCCTGCTCGGCTGGGATGCGCTGATCCCGGAGAGCACCGCGATGTACGACGCGGGCACGCCGACCTTCCGGCTGGGCAGCAAACCCGAGCCCGAGGCCCGGATGTGGGCGGTGGAGGGGTTCGCCGCCGGAATCCAGCCGTGGTGGCACCACATCGGGTCGGTGCACGAGGACCGTCGGCAGTTCGCCACGGCGCCACGGTTGTTCGGCTGGCACGAGCGGCACCAGGACGTCCTGCTCGACCGCACTCCGATCGCCACGGTGGGCGTCGTGTGGAGCCAGCGGAGCATCGACTTCCACGGCCGTGACGACGCCGAGAGCCGCAGCATGCTGCCCTACCGCGGGTTCGTCGACGCACTGATCCGCGCCCGGATCCCGTACCTGCCGGTGCATGCCGACCACATCGGCCGCGACGCCGCGAACCTCGCCGCGCTGGTCGTGCCGAACGTCGGAGTGCTCACCGAGGCGCAGTGCGGGGCGATCCGGGCGTACGCGGAGGCGGGCGGGGGACTGGTGGTCAGCGGCGAGTCCGGCGGGTACGACGAGTGGGGAGGCCGGCGGCCGGACCACGGCCTGGCCGATCTGCTCGGTGTGCTCCCGACCTGGAGCCATCACGGCGACTCCGGCACCTCACCGGCGAACTGGGAGACCTACGGCGCCCACACCTACCTGCGGCTCGACCGCGGGACCCCGGAGTGTGCGGACCTCACCACCGGCTTGGAGGAAACCGAGACGCTGCCGTTCGGCGGCCGCCTGGAGGTCGTCCGGCCCGAGCCCGGTGTCAACGTCGCGTTGACGTGGGTGCCGCCGTTCCCGATCTACCCGCCGGAGAAGTCCTGGATGTCCACGCCGCGCACGGATCTGCCGGCAGTGGTGACCCGCTCGGGCGCGAACGGGAGGAGGGCGGTGTACCTCGCGGCCGACGTCGATCGCTGCTACGCGAGACATCACCACCCCGACCACGGGAAGTTGCTCGCCAACGTCGTGCGCTGGGCGGCACACGGCGAGGTGCCGCTCGCGGTCGAGGGCGCCGGCGTACTGGACTGCCATCTCTACCGCAAGGGCGCCTCCCTGGTGCTCCACCTGGTCAACCTCGACCAGGGCGGCGCCTGGCGGGGACGGCTGCAGGAGCTCACCCCGTCGGGCCCGTTCGAGGTTCGTGTCCGGCCGCCGGCCGGTGTCTCGCCCACGAGGGCGGAGTTTCTCGTCAGCGAGGGCGACAGTGAACTCGGCCTGGACGACGGATGGGTGACGTTCGGGGTCGAGCGGATCGCCGATCACGAGGTGGTCGTGCTGAGCTGAACTGAGCTCACGGGTCGCTTCGGCCTACTGGCCTGTGACGGCGAACCAGGCGCCGTCGGGTGAGGTGACGAAGACGATCGGGGCGAGGCAGGAGGAGGGGAGCCGGACCTTGTCCTTGATCACGGCATCGCCGGCCGACGTGGCCGGTGCGGTGGCCGTTGCCACGTTCACGGTGGTGGCGGTGCCTTCTGGGCTGGCGGACAGGCAGCTGACGACGGCCTTGAAGCCCGGAGCCGGGTTGGTGCCCTGGCGTTCGACGGGCACAGGCGCGCGGCGGGCGAGGACCAGCCCTTCGACGGTGATCTGCAGTCTTCCGTCGCTTCGCAGGTCACCCTGGGCGGATTCGATCTCCCACGGCAGCCCACCCCCGGGTACTCCCCGGATGGCGTTGCCCGCCCCGGTGTACGGCTCGGTGACCGGAGCCAGTTCGTCGAACGAAAGGATCTTCCTTCCACCGCCCGCGCTCGCGACGGCCACGGGAAGGGCCAGGAACACGGCGAGCACGCTGGCGACCAGAAGGGTCAGGCGTCGTTTCATCGTTGTCTCCGTTCCTCGGTACGGCGGTGATGTGCCGGTATCACGGGCCGCGTGAGGCGATGGTTCAGATCCGGTCGGGAAAACACGTTCTGGTTGTGAGACGCCGAGGTCTGTGGCGCGGCGACCCTGAGAGGGTTCGCGCATGACAGGTACACAGCAAGGACGCCGGGTGCTGATCACGGGAGCTTCCGGCAACGCCGGCACCGCGATCGTCCGGCTGGCCCGGAAGGCCGGCTTCGACGTACGCACGGCCGACGTCGCGCCGCCGGCAGACCACGATCTTCGTGACGTGGAGTTCGTTCGTTGTGACACCCGGACGCCGGCCGACGTGGACCGGGCCGTACGCGGATGCGACGCGGTGGTTCACCTGGCGGCGTGGCACTGTGCCCACGTGCCTCCGGTCAGTGACGAGACCATCTTCGCCGTCAACGTGGACGGCACCTTCAATGTCGTCCAGGCCTGCCGCACTCATGGCGTCTCGTCGGTGGTCTTCGCGTCGTCGATGGCCTACGGGCGGGGCGGCGTCTACGGCGTGACGAAGGTGATCGGCGAGGACCTGTGGCGCATGCACCACGAGACCACCGGTGCCTCCGTCGCGCTGCTCCGCTACCACGACTTCGTACCCAAGCCGTACCTCGCCTGGGGCGCGATGTTGTTGCGTAACGGTGTCGACCGGCGTGACGTGGCCTCGGCCACGGTCGCCGCCCTGAACGGTGTCGTAGACCACAAGGTGGAGGTCTTCGGCACGATCGTGCACACCGACCACGGCATGCCGGCTGCCGTCGCCGGCGATTTCGCCGAGCGGGGCAGGGCCTGGTGCGAGGAGCAGGTGCCGGGTTCGGCGGAGTTGCTTGATCGGTACGGGATCGAGTTGCCCGCCCAGGTGGAGCAGCACGACCTCTCCGAGGCGGATCGGGTGCTCGGCTGGCGGCCCGCGTACGGGATCACCGACTTCCTGACCGACCTTCGGCAGCGTACCGCCCGAGGGCAGGACGTGACCTCGCTGTGGGCACCCGGACAGACACCCGACTGAGTCACTCGCATTCAGCACCGCGGCCGCTCAGGTCGAGCAGGGCTGGCTATTGGACATGCCGGATCCGTACCGGCCAGGCTGGGTGGCCGCCGGCGCCACGCCGGCGGCCACCATACGGATCGCGCGACGGCGACACACCGCCACCGAATGACGACAGTGGGCGAAGGAGAGTCATGACCGGCACGCTTGCCACCCGAAAGCTCGGCTCGACGGGCCTGGAGGTCACCAGGCTGGGATTCGGCGCCATGGAGGTACGCGGCGAACGGATCTGGGGCGGTCGGCCGGTCCGCGACGAGCAGGCCCGCGACATTCTCGGGGCGGTCCTGGACGCCGGGATCACCTTCGTCGACACCGCGAACGACTACGGGAAGAGCGAGGCCTACATAGGGCGCTACATCTCCGAGCGCCGCAGAGAGTACGTGCTCGCGACGAAGTGCGGTTGCTCGATGATCCCGGCCGGCGACCACGACGAGACCCCGCACCAGTGGGACCGGCAGCACCTGCTGGGCAACATCGACAACAGTCTCTACAAGCTCGGCACCGACCAGGTCGACCTTCTGCAGTTGCACAATCCGTCGGTGGCGCTCGCTGAGGAACACCGGCTCGTCGACACCCTGCGGGAGATCCAGGCCTCGGGCAAGGCGAGGTTCATCGGAGTTTCGTCGACGTCGCCCGACCTCGGCACCTACATCGACTGGGGCGTCTTCGACGCGTTCCAGATCCCTTACTCCGCACTCGAACGACGCCACGAGGACCTCATCACGAAGGCGCACGCGGCGGGTGCCGGCACGATCATCCGCGGCGGTGTGGCGCGGGGAGAGCCCGGTGCAGGACTGGGTGCGGCCGACCGGTGGGACATCTGGGAACGCGCGAAGCTCGACGAACTCCTCGACGAGGGCGAGAGTCGTACGCAGTGGCAGCTGAGGTTCACCCTCAGCCACCCGGGCGTCGACACGATCATCGTCGGCACCCTGAACCCCGCACACCTTGCGGAGAACGTCCGGGCAGCCCAGGCGGGTCCGCTCGCCGACGACGTCTACGAAGAGGCCAAGCGCCGGCTCGACGGGGCCGGCGAATCCCCGGAGAAGGGCTGACGACATGACCGAGAACACGATGCCGGCCCAGCGCCGGTCACTGGGGCGCTCCGGACTCGAGGTCAGCGCGATCGGGTTCGGCTGCTGGGCGATCGGTGGACCGCACAGCCGCAACGGAGAGCCGATCGGCTGGGGAGAGGTCGACGACGACGAGTCGGTCGCCGCGATCCATGCCGCACTCGACGAGGGCGTCACGTTCTTCGACACCGCCGACGTGTACGGCTGTGGGCACAGCGAGCGAGTGCTGGCCCGTGCTCTGCGTGGGCGGCGCGACGGGGTGGTGGTGGCCACGAAGTTCGGGTTCACCTACGACGAGGAGCGGCGGGAGTCACCGGGCACCGACGACTCTCCGGCGTACGTCCGCACCGCGTGCGAGGCGAGCCTGCGCCGCCTGGAGACCGACGTCATCGACCTGCTGCAGTTCCACCTCGGCGGGTGTGATCCGGCCGCGGCCGAGGACGTGCTGGCCGTCCTGGAGGACCTGGTCGACGAGGGCAAGATCCGTTCGTTCGGGTGGAGCACCGACGACCCCGAACGCGCCGCGATGTTCGCCGCCAGCCCGCACTGCGCGGCGATCCAGCAGGCGTTCAACGTGCTCGGCGGCAACGCGGAGACGTTGGCGGTCTGCGAGGCGAACGGCCTCGCCAGCATCGTCCGCGGCCCGCTCGGCATGGGCGTGCTGTCGGGGAAGATGAGCGGCGACACGAAGTTCGCCGCCGACGACGTACGCCACGGCTGGGACTTCCAGGGAAACCAGGCGGACACTCTCGCCGCGGTCGACCGGGTCCGCGAGGTCCTCACCTCCGACGGGCGCACCCTCGCCCAGGGTGCGCTGTGCTGGTTGCTGGCCCGCAGTCCGGCGTTCGTGCCCATCCCCGGCTGCCGGACGGTCGCGCAGGCCCGGGAGAACGCCGGTGCGCTGCGGCACGGCCCGCTGTCGGCCGATGAGATGGCCGCGGTGGAGTCCGCGCTCGGACGCTAGACCCGAGCGAACATCCTCGTGGGAAAGGAACGCAGCATGCGGATTCTGGTGACGGGCGCGGGCAGCAACATCGGGAAGGGCATCGTGGCGAGACTGCGCGAGGCCGGGCACAGCCTCGTGCTGTCCGACCTCGTACCCCTTCCTGACCTGCCGCAGTTCGCCGACGTGCCGTTCGTGCAGTGCGACATCCAGGCCGGGTTCGGGCTCGAAGGAGCCGCACAGGGCTGCGATCTGCTGCTCCACCTGCCGGCCTGGCACGGCATCCACTCCCGGGTGAAGACCGAGGCCGACTTCTGGCGGCTGAACGTCGACGGCACCTTCTGGGCGCTGCAGGCCGCGCGTTCGGCCGGCATCAGCAGGCTGGTCTTCCTGTCCTCGCAGTCCTGGCACGACCACTACGGCAAGTACGGCTTCACCAAGCAGGTCGGTGAGGAGCTGTGCGAGTACCACCGGCGCAACCACGGCTTGCGCTACGTCGCGATCCGTCCCCACGACTTCACGCCCTGGGGTGACGACTACCTCAACCGCTACGGCGCGCGTCTGCTGTACGGCGGCGTCGACCGGGAGGACGTGCTCGGATACGTCGAGGCGGCGGTCGAGCACCTGGGACCGGAACTGCCCGGCGGTGCGGATCCTGAAGGCCTGGTGGTGGACGCCGTACGGCCGAATGTCTATTCCGAGGAACAGGTGCGGGAGTGGGAGGACGACCCGCTCGCCGCCTGCGACCGGGTGTTCCCGGGCTCGGGTGATCTCGTGAAGCGGTACGGGATCGACGTACGCCGCCGTCCCTCGGTGGTGGCCGGTGGTGAGGAAGGAGCCGGTGCCGCGATCGGCTACACACCGACTCGCCACTTCGGAACGTTCCTGGAGGAGTTGCGGGCGCTGGACGCCGCCGGCGGACCGGACGCGGTCCGCGCCCTCACCTGTCCCTACTGACCCTGTGACGCCTCCGGTTCGGCGAAACGTGTGTGATGATCGGCCGGTGACGATCCCGGCACTCCAGCTGTACGACACCCGACGTCGCGCGGTGCGGCCGTTCGAGCCGTCCGAACCAGGCCGGGTGGGGATGTACACCTGCGGCCCGACCGTCTACAGCCCGCAGCACCTCGGCAACATGCGCAGCCAGCTCGTCCCCGACCTGCTGCGACGGGTGCTGCTCGCGTCGGGCCTGGCGGTCACGTACGTCACCAACATCACCGACGTCGGCCACCTGACCAGCGACGCCGACGAGGGAGACGACAAGGTCGAGGCGGCGGCCCTCCGGGCGAGCACGTCCGTGGAGGAGATCACCGGGCGCTGGACCGGCCAGTGGGCCACCGACCGGCGCCGCCTCGGCTGCCTCGAACCCGACCTCGTACCCCGGGCCAGTGAGCACATCGGCGACCAGATCGCCATGGTGGCGACCCTCGTGGAGCGCGGGCTCACCTACGTGATCGAGGACGGGGTGTACTTCGACGTGTCGGCGTTTCCCGGGTACGCAGAGTTCGCGGGCATCGCCCTGGACGACCTGGCCGCCACCGGGCGGGTCAGGCACCTTGCCGACAAGCGGCATCCGGCGGACTTCGCCCTCTGGAAGTTCAGTCCGGGTGAGGGCAAACGCCTGCAGGAGTGGGATTCCCCGTGGGGCGTCGGATTTCCCGGCTGGCACATCGAGTGCTCTGCGATGGCCGGCCGCTACCTCGGCGAGAAGATCGACATTCACACCGGAGGCGTCGACCACATCCGGGTGCACCACACCAACGAGATCGCCCAGAGCGAGTGCGCGCTCGACGTACATCCCTGGGTGTCGTACTGGGTGCACAGCGAGTTCCTCGACCTGGCCGGGGAGAAGATGTCAAAGAGCAGGGGACACGTGCTGGTCGTGGACACGCTGACCGAACGCGGGATCGACCCAGTGGCCTTCCGGTACTTCACCTTCCAGGCGCACTACCGCCAGCAGCAGGCGTTCACCTTCGACGCCGTGGCGGCCGCGGGCACCGCGCTACGGCGGCTTACCCACCACGCGGTGGCGGCGCGCGAAGCGGTGGGCGGAGAGGACGTCCGCCCTTCCGGTGGACGAGCCGCAGAGCTTGGTACGGCGTTCTGGGCGGCCCTGTGCGACGACCTCAACTCACCGCGCGCGTTGTCGATCGCGTCGACGGTCACCCGGGACCCCGAACTCACCGCCGCCGAACGCTGGGCACTGCTCGCCGACTTCGACCGGGCGCTGGGATTCGACCTGGCCACGGCGTCGGATCCCGAAGATGCCTGGGACGTCTCCGCCGACCCCGCGGTGGCGGCACGCCTGGCCGAGCGGCAGGCGGCCCGGGCGGCCCGAGACTTCGCGGCCGCGGACACGATCCGCGACGAACTTGCCGCGTCGGGCATCGAGATCACCGACACCCCCGACGGCCCCAGGGCCCGGCGCAGCTCGACGTAGGTGTTACCGGCCTCCCGGCGGGAAGCCACCAAACACCGCAGAGCGCACTATTACCGCCAGCCGTCATCGTCGGCGACACTGTGAGAAACGCCAGGCGGTGCGGTCGGACCGAGCGTCCCCGCCCGCCGGTGAAGCGATGTCGCCGGGACTCCGCGACCCAGGCAGTGTTGTTCTTCTGTGGCACCTGCTCCTCCGCCCGTGTGCCGGTCGAAGTTCGTCCCCCGAGCAACTGTCAACGCGGGCTTGCCCGGCAAGCGGCAGATTGGGGGGAGGCGCCATGGCCAGGACCAGGTCCGAGCACGTCGACGCGGTGGTGGTCGGGTCGGGATTCGGTGGCTCGGTCTCTGCCTTCAGGCTCGCCGAGGCGGGACTGCGGGTCGTAGTACTCGAACGCGGCAAGGCGTATCCTCCCGGCTCGTTCCCGCGTTCTCCGGCCGACTTCTCCCGTGCCTTCTGGGACCCCAGTGAGGGACTGCAGGGGATGTTCGACGTGTGGACGTTCCGGGGCATCGAGGCGGTGGTGTCCGCGGGCCTCGGGGGCGGCTCGCTCATCTACGCGAACGTCCTGCTCCGCAAGGACGAACGGTGGTTCGTGCACGAGTCCCCGATTCCCGGGGGCGGCTACGAGTCGTGGCCGGTCACCCGCGCCGACCTCGACCCGCACTACGACCGGGTGGAGCAGATGCTCCGGCCGCAGCGGTTCCCGCTCGACACCCGCGGTTACGACGGCACGGGGAAGACGCTGGCCATGCGCCGCGCCGCGACGCGCCTCGACCTCGACTGGCAGTTGCCGCCGCTGGCGGTGTCCTTCGCGCCCGAACAAGGTCAGGCGCCAGTGGTGGGCGCGCCGATTCCCACCCCTGAGTACGGCAACCTGCACGGTCTGCCCCGGCGCACCTGCCGGCTCTGCGGGGAATGCGACATCGGCTGCAACGACGGCGCGAAGAACACCCTCGACCACACCTTCCTGTCGGCCGCGCAGCATCACGGCGCCGACCTCCGCACCCGGTGCGAGGTGCGCGGCCTGTCCCCACGTGCGGAGGGAGGGTACGAGGTCCGGTACGTCGTGCACGAGCCGGACCGGGAAGGGCGGCGCACGCGTACCAACAGGCTGCCGTTGCACACCATCACCTGCGACAAACTCGTCCTCGCCGCCGGGACGTTCGGCACGACCTACCTGCTGCTGCGCAACCGCGCGGCGTTCCCCGAGCTGAGCGGCGCGCTCGGCACGCGGTTCTCCGGCAACGGCGATCTGCTCACGTTCGTCAAGCACGCGCGCGAAGGCGGTCGCCCGGAGCGCCTGGAAGGCAGTCGCGGCCCGGTCATCACCAGCGCCATCCGCGTGCCGGACACGGTGGACGGCGGCGCCGGCCGCGGCTACTACGTGGAGGACGCCGGCTATCCCGGCTTCGCCGACTGGCTGGTCGAGACCACCCGGGCGGATCGTTCGCTGGGACGGACGATCCGGTTCGGGCTCCGCCGGCTGCAGGCGAGGCTGGGACACTCACCGAAGACCGGGATCAGCGCCGAGGTTGCCGCGCTGCTCGGGGCCGGTGACACCTCCGCGGCGACGCTGCCGCTGATCGGCATGGGCCGGGACGTGCCGGACGGGCGGCTGTTCCTGCACCGCGGCTACCTGGAGTCGACGTGGACCCTCGCCACGTCCGAGGAGTACTTCACCCGCATGCGGGACACCATGCGCTCGATCGCCGACGCAGCGGGCGGAGGCTTCGCCGACAACCCGCTGTGGTGGGGGAAGCGCGTCGTCACCGTGCATCCCGTCGGAGGGGCGCCGATGGCCGACCACCCCGGCGAGGGCGTGTGCGACGCGAGCGGCCAGGTGTTCGGATACCCGGGAATGGCCGTCGCGGACGGCTCGCTGATGCCCGGGCCCGTCGGGCCCAACCCGTCCTTCACGATCGCCGCTCTCGCCGACCGTGCCTGTGACCGGCTGCTGTCCGCGGACGTCTCACGCGGCGTCGGCGTTCCGGGCCCGGCGCCGCGGGTGCCGCGGGTGCCGCGGGTGCCCGCACAACGAGGTGCCACCGCTGACGTCACCGACCTCACCTCGCTGTCGTTCACCGAGGAGATGAAGGGTTTCGTCGCGCTCGGTGTCACCGATCCCGGGCAGGGCGCGCAGATCGGTCGCGCCCGCGGCGACCGGCTGATGTTCCGCCTCACGATCACCGCGGACGACGTACAGCGGTTCGTCACCGATGCCGCCCACGAGGGCCGCGCGGAGGGCTGGGTCGACTGCGACCTGCTCGGCGGAAGACTCCCGGTGAGCCGGGGTGTGTTCAACCTGTTCACCAGCGACGGTGACCGCACCCACCGGGAGATGCGGTATCGGCTGTGCTTCACCGACGGCGGTGGCAACCCGGTGACCCTCGTCGGGCGCAAGGAGGTGCACGACGACGCCGGACCCGATCTGTGGCCGGACACGACCACGTTGTACGTCCGGCTGCTCAGCGGTCACGTCGACGCGGCCGATGACGGTCGGGCCGACGTGCTCGGCGCCGCGGTCATCACCATCGCGCCGCTGGACTTCCTGCACCAGCTCACGACGTTCCGCACCCGCGGGCCGGACGGGCCGAGGGCTCTGGCGTCGTTCGGCCGGTTGTTCCTCGGTGAGCTGTGGTCGGTGTACGGGCCGAGGACGCAGGCCGACGGACAGGCCGTCGCGCAGGAAGGTGCCGCGAAGGAAGCCGCTGCACAGGAAGCCGCCGCGAAGGAAGCGTCGGAGGAGCGGCGATGAGGCCCGCCGACCTCGCCGAGTCCTCGCTCGGGTTCGCCAGGAGGCAGTCCGTGCGATGGCTGGCTCCGCGTGAGCTGTGGCGCGCGGCGGCCAAGGTGGTCATCTCGGAGATGTTCGGTGCGTACGCCGACAAGCGCGAGTTGCAGGGCACCTTCGACCGCCCGTTGCTGTCGTGTCAGCCGGACGCGGACGAGCTGTGGCTGGACTTCGTCGCCGACCTCGGCGACGGTTTCGACGCGACGTACACGATCGCCTGGCTGCTCGCCCACGACAAGCTCGACGTCGCCCCCGCCGGCGAACGCGGCAACGGGAACGGCAACGGCGGCACACTGACCCTGCCACGTTCGGCACTCCTGCTGATGGGTGGGGACGAGGTGTACCCGACGGCGTCCACCCGCGAGTACGAGGACCGTACGAAGGGCCCCTACCGCGCGGCACTGCCCGAGCCCGCCGGCCCCGGCGAGGATGCCCCGATGCTGGTGGCCCTGCCCGGCAACCACGACTGGTACGACGGCCTGACCTCGTTCCTGCGGGTGTTCTGCCAAGGTCGGGCGACCGGCGGCTGGCAGACCAGCCAGCCGCGGTCGTACTTCGCCGTCCGGCTTCCGCAACGGTGGTGGCTCGTCGGCGTCGACATCCAGCTCGAGGGGTACGTCGACGAGCCGCAGTTGCGGTTCTTCGCCGAACAGGTCCGGCCGCTGCTCCGGCCCGGTGACGGCGTCGTCGTGGCCACCGGCAAGCCGAGCTGGGTGGACACCGCCACCGACCCGGACGCGTTCGCCACTCTCGACTACCTGCAGCGCCAACTGCTCGGGGACTCCGGTGCACAGGTCCGGCTGTGGGTGTCCGGCGACAGCCACCACTACGTGCGGTACGCCGAACGCGACGGGTCCCGGCAGATGGTCACGTGCGGGCTGGGTGGCGCGTACCTGTCGGCGACCCACGACCTGCCGGAGGCGCTGGAGGTTCCGCCGGAGCGATCCAGGGCGCGGGAGAAGTCCGAGCCCCTGACCATGGTGAGGGCGGACTCGGCGTACCCGGACCAGCAGACCTCCCGCCGTCTGGGCAGGCAGGTGTGGGACATCCCGTGGCGCAACAGCGGCCTGGCCGGGCTCGCCGCCGTCCTGCAGGGCGGGCTGCTCGTGGTGCTGGTCGCCGCCCTGGCCCTGACGACGCGCCGCTCGCCGGTGGCGGCTCTGCGTGCCGGCGACGTCGGCGACGTGCTGGGTCTCGGCCTGCGGATCGGGCTGGTCGTCGCGGCCGCGGTGGTGGTCGACGTGGCGTTCGCTCTGGTGCGCAGGCGCCGTCCGGTCGCCACCAGACCGCTGACGACGCTCGCCGCGGCGGAGGTCGTCCTCGCGCTGGTCGTGCTCGCCGGGCTCGCGGCGGTCCCGTTGCCCGGAGGGGTGGCGGGCCTGGTCGCCGCGGTGGCGGCCTTCGCCGCGGCCGTGTCGATCGCCGGGATCGCCGGCGTCGAACTGTTCGCCGCCTGGCTGTACGCCTACCGGGACCTGCCCGTCGCCCGTGGGTGGATCTTCTCCGGCCGGGGCATCGAGGACCACAAGGGGTTCCTGCGGATGCACATCGGTCGTGACGGCACGCTCACCGTGCACCCGGTGGTCGTCGACCGGGTCTGCCGCTCATGGAAGGCGACCCCCGACGCCGAGCCCAGCGCCGCCTGGATCGCCCCGGCCGGCGAGCCGCCCGTTCCCCGGCTCGCCGAGCCGCCGTTCCGGGTCCCTCGGCAAAGTCCGCGGGAGGAACGCCGATGACCGCCACCGTGGCCCCGGCTGCCCCCGGCTCGACCGATGCCGCCGGGCGCCACCACACCACGATCCACCCGTTCCGGGCGCTCGACGGCGTGCCCCTGACCCTCGTGCACGTGGAGACAGGGGAGGGTACGGGACGCACGGCGCGGCGGGGACCGGTGCTGGTCGTGCACGGCTCGGGGGTGCGTGCGGAGCTGTTCCGCCCGCCGCTGGAACGCACGTTCGTCGACGCACTTCTGTCCGCGGGGTGGGACGTGTGGCTGCTCAACTGGCGTGCCTCCATCGACCTTCCGCCACTCTCCTGGACGCTGGACGACGCTGCCGCCCACGACCATCCGGCCGCGGTGCGGGAGGTGTGCCGGCTCACCGGGCGGGACCGGATGAAGGCCGTCGTCCACTGCCAGGGCTCGACGTCGTTCACGATCTCCGCGGTGTCGGGCCTGGTGCCCGAGGTCGACACGGTCGTCTCCAACGCGGTCTCCCTGCACCCGGTGATCCCGGAGTGGTCCCGCTTCAAGATCCAGTTTGTGGCGCCGGTCGTCTCGCGGTTCGTGAGCCACGTGTCGCCTGCCTGGGGTGACCGTCCCGTGGGCCCGTTCGCACACGTGGTGCGTGATCTCGTACGTGCCACCCACCGGGAGTGCCGCAACACCGTGTGCCGGATGGTTTCCTTCGTGTACGGCGCGGGCTTCCCCGCCCTCTGGTCCCACCGGAACCTCGACGAGACGACCCACCAGTGGATCCGCGGGGAGTTCGGAGACGTGCCGCTCACCTTCTTCGCCCAGATGCGCCGGTCGGTGAACGCCGGCCACCTCGTACCCGTGCGGCAACTGCCGGGCCTGCCGGCTTCGTACGTGGCCGAGGCGCCCAGGACGGACGCGCGCTTCGTGTTCGTCGCGGGGGAGGACAACCGCTGCTTCCTGCCCGCGAGCCAGCGCCGCTCCTACGACTTCTTCGCCGGGCACCGTCCCGGCAAGGACGCTCTGCACATCCTGCCCGGCTACGGGCACCTGGACGTGTTCATCGGTCAGAACGCGGCCCGGGACACCTACCCACTCATCCTCGAGGAGCTGGCCCGATGAACGGTTCTGTGCTCAGCCCTGCGCTCGACCTGGTGCGCGGCCCTGTTCGCGGCCGTGTCAACCGCTCGTTGCTTCGCGCCGCCGGTCTGGCGCTCCGGCTCGTGCCCTCGCCCGTGCCGCGCCGCCAGCGGCGCGAGGCCGGACGGCACGCCCTTGTCGACGGCGTGCCCTTCGTGATGCCCGTCGACTCCCGGGGCACCCCGTCCATGATGGCCGCGTTCAGCATCGACGGCCGCGCCGCGGCGGCGAAGCTGCCCGGGGACGAGCTCCACCCGGTGCGGCTGGCCAACGGCCGCGGCGTGCTCCTCGTCACGGTTCTCAGCTACCAGCACACCGACATCGGTCGCTACATCGAGTACTCCCTCGGCATCATGTGCACGCACGGCACCCGCCAGGCGCCGCGGCTGCTGCCGGGGCTGCTGCGCGGACAGTTCGGCACCGGGCTCTACATCCTCGATCTGCCGGTGTCCACCGAGATCTCGGTCAAGGGCGGGAAGGGCATCTGGGGCATGCCGAAGCACCGGGCGCCGCTGAGCTTCGAGGTCACCGACTCGAGGGTCGCCGCGCAGTACGACAGCGACGGGCTGCTCGCCGCGCGCGTGGAGATCGACCGGCCGTCGTGGGGGCCGCTTCCACTTCAAGCGGCAGCCGTCGCCTACGCGCCGTTCCGGGGCATGCTGATGCGGTCCACCATCTACTTCGCCGGCGACGCCTTCGTCGCGGTGGCACCGCGCGCGACCGGCCGCCTCGTGCTGGGGGACGCGCCGGTGATCCGGCCGCTGCACGACCTCGGCATCGGCGAGTTTCCCCTGTTCACGGCGTTCCTGCCCGCGGTCAGCGGGGTGCTCGACGACCACGTGGAGTCGTGGTTCCTCACCTCGAAGCATCGGGTGCGCGAGCGCCCCGAGGGGCTGGAGAGCGTCGTCGACCTCGGGCTGTCGGAGGAGTGGCCGCCGGCGCCGGTGGCGAGGGTCTGAACCAACCAAGGGTCCGGGGGGTGACCGAGCCCGGTCGTATCGCCCGGATCCCACCCGAACGGGGTTGACCCGGTGCGGACGGGACGCCTACTGTCTAATTAGGCAACCGGGTTTCATAATCTCTGTTCATTGCCTTTCCTCGTCTGTACGGAGTTCACCTGACCACCCAGGATCCGGCCGGCTCCGGTGTGCGCCGGGCCAACGCGGCGGCGTGTCTGGCGGCGCTGCGTGACCAGCAGCGCCCGCTGACCATCGCCGAACTCGCGGCCGCGACCCGGCTCGCCCGGCCGACCGTCGACGCGGTCGTCGGTGACCTCCTCCGGACCGGACCGGTGCGCCCGGCCCAGCCGCAGCGCGGCTCGGGAGCCGGCCGGCCCGCGCGGGCGTACGCGTTCACCGCCGGCGCCGGACGGGTCGCCGGAATCGACATCGGCAGCGGCGGCGTCCGGGTCCGGATCGCCGATCTGGCCGGCGAGATCGTGGGCCGGGCGGAGGCGGAGGTGCCGGCCGGGACCGACGCCTCGGGCCGGCTCCGGATCGTTCGGAGCAGCGTTCGGCAGGCGGTCCGCGCCTCGGGGGCGGACCTCGCCGACCTGCGTGCCGCCGGCATCGGCGTACCCGGAATCCTCGACCGCGACGGCCGGATCACCCAGAGCCTGGCGGTGCCGGACTGGATCGGCGTCGACCCGGCGAGCCGCCTCTCGGCGTCCTGGGACTGCCCGGTGCTGGTCGAGAACGACATCAAGCTGGCCGCCCTGGCAGAGCAGCGACTCCGGGCCGCGCCCGCCGGTGGCGCGGAGCCGGAGCCGGGCACCGAGCCCGCACCCGGCGCCAGCCGTGACGACGACCTGATCTTCCTGCAGATCGGCCACCGCATCTCGACGGCGCTGATCATGAACGGCGCGATCC
Source organism: Actinopolymorpha sp. NPDC004070 (assembly GCF_040610475.1). Taxonomy (NCBI): domain Bacteria; kingdom Bacillati; phylum Actinomycetota; class Actinomycetes; order Propionibacteriales; family Actinopolymorphaceae; genus Actinopolymorpha; species Actinopolymorpha sp. NPDC004070. Next base: position 37,396 of record NZ_JBEXMJ010000016.1, read on the forward strand.
TGCAGGGCCGGCACCGGTTGGCCGGCGAGCTGGGAAGCCTGCGCGGAATGCGCTGGACCGAGTCCTCCCGGCGCGGCCGGCTGCAGTGGCGTACGGGGCGTACGGGCGAGCAGGTGTTCGCCAGGGCGCGGGACGGCGACCGGCGGGCCGCGGCGGAGATCAGCGAGTTCTGCGCCGAGATCGCGCCGAAGATCGCCATCATCGCGCTGACCGTCGACCCGGCGCTGATCGTCATCGGCGGTGGCCTGTCGCGGGCCGGCGACGACCTGCTCGCTCCGCTGACCGAGGCCGTCCACCACATGCTGATGACCGACGAGAAGCCGGTGATCACCACCTCGCTGCTGAAGTCCAGCGGAACCCTCTGCGGCGCCCTCGGCTCCACCTTCGAGACCCACTCGACGCAGATCCTCGGAGTTCCCCGCGTGCCGACCCGTTGGCATCGCTGGCCGGGAACCTTCGACGGCCCGCCGCTCGACCAAGCTCCTCCCGACCCGGTCCCGCCCGACGTACTCGTATCCGACCGAAGCATGTCCCACGCACCAGCAGCGCCAAAAGCACCGGCCGTACCAACAGCACTCACCCGATCGACGAGAAGGATGTCCAGATGAAGTTCGGATTCAGCTCCTACAGCTTCCACCAGCGGCTCAGCACGGGGGAGATGACCCTCTTCGACGTCATCGACTGGATCGCCGACAGCGAAGGCGAACACCTCGAGCTGGCCTCGATCTACTCCGGGCCGGACAGCCCGGTCCCCAACACCGACTCCGACCCCGCGTTCGTCGACAAGATCGTCGAACACGCGGCCAACCGCGGCGTCACGCTGTCCAACATGGCGATCGGCGCGAGCTTCATCGGTGACGAGGCCCAGAACGCCGCCGAGGTCGAGCGGGTCAAGGCCCACGTCGATCTCATCGAACGGCTGGGCATCAAGCTGATGCGCCACGACGTCGTCGCGCACGCCGGAATCCAGGGCGACGACACGCCGGCGTTCGAGGACGCGCTGCCGAAGATCGTCAAGGCGGCAAAGGAAATCGCGCAGTACGCCGCGACCAAGGGTGTCACCACCAGCCTGGAGAACCACGGCTTCTTCGTCCAGAGCAGCGACCGCGTACGCCGGATCATCCACGCCGTCGACGAGCCCAACTTCAAGACTACGTTGGACATCGGGAACTTCCTCTGTGTCGACGAGGACCCCACGGTCGCGGTCCCGTCCAACCTGCCGTACGCCATGATCGTCCACTTCAAGGACTTCTACGTCCGGCCGGCCGGCCGCAACCCCGGTGAGGGCTGGTTCCGCAGCAGGGGCGGCAAGTACCTCCGCGGCGCGATCGTCGGCAACGGCGACCTGGACACCTGGAGCGTCGCGAAGTCGATCAAGGAGTCCGGCTACGACGGCTTCGCCTCGATCGAGTTCGAGGGCCACGAGGACTGCCTGATCGGCTGCAGCCGGGGCATCGCCAACGCCAAGCGCATCTACGCCGAGGCCTGAGCCGAACAGCCGTTCACGCCCAGAACGCTTCCCCACAAGGAGAATCATGCAGAAGGTAAGAATCGGCGTCGTCGGCGTCGGTAGCATCGCCGCCTTGCACCTCAAGGCGTACCAGAACAACCCGCGCGCCGAGCTCGTCGCCGTCGCCGACATCAACGCCGAGCGGGCCAACTCGGTGGCCAAGCAGTGGGGTGCCGCCAGGGCCTACAGCGACGCGGCCGAGTTGTTCGCCGACCCCGACGTCGACGCGGTGAGCATCTGCACCTGGAACAACACCCACGCCGAGCTCGCGATCGCCGCGGTGCAGGCCGGCAAGCACGTGCTGGTCGAGAAGCCGATGTGCCGCACCTACGCCGAGGCGCAGCAACTCGAGGACGTCGTGAACGCGCACGACCGCGTCGTCCAGGTGGGCTTCGTCCGCCGGCACTCGGCGAACTGCCGGGTGCTGAAGTCGTTCATCGACGCCGGCGACCTCGGTGACATCTACTACGCCAAGGCCAGCTGCATCCGCCGGATGGGCAACCCCGGCGGGTGGTTCGCGAACAAGTCGATCTCCGGTGGCGGCCCGCTGATCGACATCGGGGTGCACGTGATCGACCTGTGCTGGTATCTCATGGGGACGCCGCGGGTGACGTCGGTCAGCGCGAACACCTACGAGAAGCTGGGCAACCGGTCCAACATCACCACCCTGCCGCGCTACCAGGTGGCCGACTACGACCCGACGAAGAACGACGTCGAGGATATGGCCAACGCGCTGATCAGGTTCGACAACGGCGCCTCGCTGATCATGGACACGTCGTTCTCGCTGCACGCGACGAGCGACTCGCTCAACGTCTCGGTGTACGGCGACAAGGGTGGTGCGGACCTGGAGCCGAAGCTGCAGATCGCCTCGGAGAAGCACGAGACGCTGCTGAAGGTGACGCCGCAGATCGGGTTCGAGTCCTTCGATCTCGACGACGGGTTCGGCAACGAGATCGGGAACTTCGTCGCCGCCTGCCTGGGTGAGGCCGAGAGCATCGCGCCGGCCTGGCAGGGCGCGGAGATGATGAAGATCCTGGACGGCGTCTACACCTCCGCCGCCCAGGGCAAGGAAGTCCAGCTCTAGCTGCTGAATCCCCCTCTCGTCGGCCCCGGCCGGGCTCAGCGCCTGGCCGGGGCCGACGGCTGTTCAAGGCCACTGACGGTCCGAGGCGTCGGGATTCGTGCCTGGCAGTCGAGCGTTGTCGCCGATGTCAGGGGTGCTCGCCCGCGACCTCCGCGAGGATTCCGGCTGCCCGGACGAGGTCGTCGGAGCGCGCGGTGAACGGCAGCCGCAAGCGGGCTCCCCAGCCGTGCCCGTTGGGCGAGAAGACATGCCCGGAGGCCAGGAGGAGACCTCGGCTGCCCGCCGCTCTCACCAGTTGTTCGGAGTTTCGGGCGGTCAGGTGGCACCACAGGTTGAGGCCGCCGTCGACCGGATCGATCCGCCACGTCGGAAGGCGGGTGCGCAGCTCCCGGACCAGCACGTCGTGGTTGTCGGCCACCTGCTTCCACCGCTGGTGCGGCAGAGGGCGAGCGAGCAGGTCCGCGGCCAGCACCTGGGCATGCAGAGGCGCGCCGAGGTCCGCGCCGAGTGGCCGGGTTATTGCCTGGCCAGGGCCGACTGCGTCGATGTTTACTTCGGTCGTGCCCGAACTGCAACTGCTTCGGCCCGACCATGCGTCGGCGATCCTGTCCTTCGAGACGGCGAACCGGTCATACTTCGCCGGCTTCGTCTCCGACCGCGGCGACGACTACTTCGAGCACTTCGCCGACCGGCTCCGGGACCTGCTGACGGATCAGGACGCGGGAGCCGGGGCGTTCTACGTCCTGGTCGCCGACGACGGGTCGGTGCTCGGCCGGTTCAACCTCGAGTTCACCGGGAACGGCGTGGCGGAGCTGGGCTACCGGGTCGCCGAGCGTGCCGCCGGCCGTGGCGTGGCGACCGCGACGGTGCTGGAGCTGTGCCGCGTCGCGGCCTGCGAGCACGGGATCCGCGTCATCCGGGCCGCGGCGGCCGACGCCAACGTGGCCTCGCAGAAGGTGCTGCGGAAGGCCGGCTTCGCAGAGGTCGGCCCGGCCGATCCGGCCAGTATCGGTGGCAAGCAGGGCAGCTGGTACCAGCGCGACACCGCCGCCGAGTGAGGCCCGACGGGCTGGGGGAGGCTCGGCAGCCGCCCGAGCGCTCGGATCCCGCCGATTCCCCGGCCGCTACATTGTGCGGGTGGCGAACCTACGTGATCAGATCCGCGTCGAGCTCGGCGTCCGGGCAACCATCACACCCGAGGCCGAGATCCGGCGACGCGTCGACTTCCTCAAGGACTACCTCCGGTCGGTTCCGGCCAGGGGATACGTCCTGGGGATCAGCGGTGGACAGGACAGCACCCTCGCAGGCAGGCTGTGCCAGCTCGCCTGTGAGGAACTGCGTGCCGAGGGACGCGACGCGACGTTCGTCGCGGTGCGGTTGCCGTACGGCGTGCAGGCCGACGAGGACGACGCGCAGGTCGCGCTGAAGTTCGTCCAGCCCGACCACTCGATCACCGTCAACGTCAAGCCCGGCGCGGACGCCGTCTCCGCCGAGTCTGCGAAGGGCCTGGGCGAGCTGCCGGGTGCCGAGGCGGGGCTGCGTGACTTCGTACGCGGCAACATCAAGGCCCGCGAGCGCATGGTCATCCAGTACTCCGTCGCCGGGCAGCTGAACCTCCTCGTCGTAGGCACCGACCACGCCGCCGAGGCGGTCACCGGCTTCTTCACCAAGTACGGCGACGGCGGAGTCGACCTGACCCCACTGACGGGGCTGACCAAGCGTCAGGGCGCCGCGCTGCTGCAGGAGCTGGGCGCGCCGGCGAGCGTGTGGAAGAAGGTGCCCACCGCCGACCTGGAGGACGACCGTCCGGCCCTGCCGGACGAGGTGGCGCTCGGTCTGACGTACGCCGAGATCGACGACTACCTGGAAGGCGCCGACGTCACTCCGGAGGTGGCGGCACGGCTGGAGTCGGTCTACCTCGCGACCCGGCACAAGCGAACTGTCCCGGTCACCCCCCTCGACGACTGGTGGCGCGCCTGACCGGACGGGCCGCGGTCGATCAGGGCCGCATAGGGTTGGTCGCCATGCTGCTGGAGGAGTTGCGACGGACGTTCGCCGAGCCGCCAGAGGACGCGCGCCCGATGTTGCGCTGGTGGTGGTTCGGACCGGCCGTCGACGAGGCCTCGCTGGACCGACAGCTCCAGACGGTGGCGGCGGCCGGGTTCGGCGGTGTCGAGGTGGCCTACGTCTATCCGCTCGCGCCCGCCACGTCTGACTTCGGTTCGCCGCACTTCCACGAGTTGCTTCGCCATGCCGGGCTGCGCTGCCAGGAACTGGGCCTGCGGTTCGACCTCACGCTGGGCAGCGGCTGGTCGTTCGGCGGCCCGGACATCACGCCGGACCTCGCCGCCCGGAGGTTGCACTGGGAGCTCCGCGAGCTGACACCGGGCCCCTCGCGGGTGCCGGTGATGCCGGGCGACGAGTTCGTCGCGGCGTACCTGTTCGCCGGATCGGTCCACGACCGAACCGAGGCGTACACCCTGCTCGACACGTTGGACGTGCCTGACGGGATCGGGCCCCGCACGCTGCTGGTCGCCACGTCCCGCCCGACCGGCCAGAACGTCAAGCGGGCCGCGGCCGGCGCCGAGGGACCGGTGCTCGACCACTACTCGACCGCGGCGACCCTGGCCCACATCCGCGGCGTCGCCGAGCCGCTGCTGGACGCCGTTGCGCCCGCGCCCGTCGGCTCGGTCTTCTGCGACAGCCTCGAGGTCTACAGCTCCGACTGGACTCCGGAGGTGCTGGCGGAGTTCGGGAAACGGCGAGGGTACGACCCACTGCCGTTGCTTCCCCTGCTGCGGTTCGACATCGGTGACTTCCGCGCCTTCCGCGCCGACTTCCTGCGCACGCTGTCAGAGCTGTACCAGGAGAACTTCGTCGCGGTCTTCGGTGACTGGGCGCGCGGGCGGGGAGTTCCGTTCCGCATCCAAAGTTACGGAGTGCCGCCGGCGTCGGTCAGCAGCTACCGGTACGCCGACGTCGCCGAGGGGGAGGGCTGGGGCTGGAGCGGCCTTCCGCAGACGAGGTGGGCGTCGTCGGCCGCCCACCTCTACGGGCAGAAGATCGTCTCCTCCGAGGTGTGGACGTGGGTCCACTCACCGTCGTTTCGTGCCACGCCGCTGGACCTGCAGGCAGAGGCGCACGAGCACTTCCTGTGCGGAGTGAACCAGCTGGTCGGTCACGGTCTGCCGTACACACCGACCGGCGCGCCCGGGCTCGGCTGGTTCTTCTACGCCGCCGGCGCCCTCGACGATCGGAACCCGTGGTGGGACGATGCCGCGCCCGAACTCACGGCGTACCTCCAGCGGCTGTGCTGGTTGCTGCGGCAGGGCGAACCGGTGGCGGACGTGAAGCTGCACGTGTCCTTCGACGACGTCTATCCCCAGCTCGACCTGTGGAAGGCGACGGCGGCAAAGCTGGGTGACGTCGTACGCCGAATACGTACGGGAGGCTGGGACTTCGACCTGGTCGACGACGAGGCGATAGCCCAACTGGGACTGGAGTCCGTGCTGACACCTCCCGACCTGACCGATCTGTGCAACCTGCCCGGCATACCGGCGCCGGACGTCGAGGTGGGGTCGGACGCGATCGGGGTGACCCATCGGCGGCTGGGCGACATCGACATCTACTTCGCCGCCAACACCGCGAACACTCGCCAGGTAACGACTTTCACGCCCCGCACCCGTCGGTCGTCGTACGAACAGTGGGATGCGAGAAACGGTTCGGTCGTCCGGTCAGGCAGCGGACCGACCGTCGACCTCGCCCTGGACGCGTACGAGGCGACCGTGATCGTCACGTTCGACGGGCCGGTCCAGGCACGGACGCCCGGGGCCGAGGCCGGCCGGCGACCGCTCACCGGTTTCACCTTCGGCGGCGAAGCGGTCGAGCTGCCGCACCGGTGGGAGGACACGCGTCGTGGGTATTCCGGTCAGGGGGAGTACGAAACGCACGTCCACCTGGACTCGGTGGGCGACCGCCGGCTGTTCCTCGACTTCGGCGACCCGCGGCCGATCACCGAGGACCGGCCGCGGACGCTGCGGTCCTTCCGGGCGCTGGTACGCCCGCCGGTGGGCGAGGTGGTCCGGGTCTACGTCAACGGCTCGGACGCGGGCGCGGTGTGGTCGGCGCCCTACCGCATCGAGATCACCCACCTGGTGCGTGCCGGTGACAACACCCTGCGGCTGGTCGTCAGCAACACGGCCGCGAACGCGCTGACGGAGGAGACCGAGATCCACCGGCTGGCCGCCGACAGCGAGCGGCGCTACGGCCGGCGGTTCGCCATGCAGGAACTGGACCGGGCCGGCGACGATCTGCACTCCGGCCTGCTCACGACCCCGGCGCTGGTGGAGTGGTCGCGGTGAGTTCCACCTGCGCGTGACCCTCGGGCCGGTCGACGCACCGGCCACCGATTTCTCGGACCCTGCAACCGGGGGATGACCTGGGGCGTTTGACCGCCGGAAGGAGCCGCTTGGGGACGGCTCCCGTGCTCCCGGGTGCCGACAGGGTTTCGGCGCCGACGGGAAACCTTGGGGGATTCAGGTATGACCGATCGACACCTGCAGTGTGCTTCCGCATCGGCCCGTTCCGGCGGGAGGTGGCGTCGCGGGAGGGCCGGCCGGGCCGCGGTGGCGGTCGGCGGCCTGGTACTGGGCGTCGCACTCGCGTCGTGTGCGGCCGGATCGGACGAGCCGGGAACGACTGCAGCCGACACGCCCAAGCCCGTGCCGACGGTTACCGTGACGGCGACGCCGGAGGCCGCGCCCACTATCACGTGACGATGACGCCGGAGCCCACTCCGACGGTCACGGTCACCGCGCAGGCAAGCGTCCATCGGACGGTTCCGCGGGCAAAGGCGGCACCGAAGCCGGCGCCGAAGCCCGTGCCGGTACGACCGAAGGCGCCCCCGCGGCCAACGAAGACCACACAGCCGCGGCCGGCGCCCGCGCCCAAGCCGGCTTGCTACCCGCGCAGCAACAGCGGCAACTGCTACCACCCGGGACAGTTCTGCCGGAAGTCCGACCACGGCGCCACCGGGGTCGACGCGTACGGGAAGGCCATCAGGTGCGAGGACAACGGCGGCTGGCGGTGGGAGCGGATCTAGCGATGTGAGAAAGGTCTCCGCCCCGAAAGCCCGCAGCGCGTCACGTTCCGGCCGCGAGATCTGTCCTGGTGGTGACGAACGTCGATCGCGATGGGAGGCACCCGATGCGCCGGTTGCGCAGGATCTGGGATCAGCCGCGCACAGGCCGGATCGCGGCCGGGATGCGGGCCAGGGCCTTTCCGGACGACTTGTCCGTTCTGCTCGCGCAGATCGCCGTCTTCAGCTTCGTCCTGGTCACGGTCAGCGGTGTCGTGCTGATGTTCTTCTACGACCCGTCGGCGGAGAGGGTGACCTACGACGGGTCGTACGCACCGCTCACCGGTGTAGAGATGTCGCGCGCGTTCGCGTCCACCCTGGACATTTCGGTCGGGGTACGCGGCGGCCTGCTGATGCGCCAGCTGCACCACTGGAGCTCACTGGTGATGACGGCCGCGCTCGTGGCGTACCTGCTGCGGCTGTTCTTCACCGGCGCGGTCCGAAGGCCACGGCAGTGGACGTGGCTGCTCGCCGTCACGGTCCTGCTGCTGGCGATGGCGGGTGGCCTGACGGGCTCGGCGTTGCCCGACGACCTGCTGTCCGGAAGCAGCATGGCGGTCCTGGACGGTGTGCTGGCAGCGACGCCGTTCGTCGGTGGGCTGCTGTCGCAGTTGCTGTTCGGCGGCTCGCACGGTGGGGTGAACGCGATCTTCTATCCCCTGCACGTGGTGGTTCTGCCCGCGGCACTGGTCATCACCCTTGTGCTGATGGCGATCGTGGAGCTGCGCGGCAAGCCCGTGCAGTACGCAGGACGGGAACGGCCGGGCCTGAACCTCGCGACGTTCGTGGTCCGGAGCGCGGGTCTGTTCCTGGTCGTCGCCGGTGTGGTCGTCTCGATGGCCGCGACGCTCACTGTCAACCCGATCTGGCACTACGGTCCGGCTGACCCGGCCAGCGCGACCGCCGGGTCGAGCCCGACCTGGTATCTCGCCTTCCTCGACGGAGCTCTTCGCCTCGCTCCGGGATGGGAGTTCGTCTGGCTGGGACGCACCTGGTCGGTCGCCCTCCTGGCGCCGTTGCTCGTCAGCACGTTGTTCTTCGCGGTCCTGGCCGCGTATCCGTACCTCGAACAGCGGGTGACCGGAGACCGCGCGGACCACTGTCTGCTCCAGCGCCCGCGCAACCATCCGGTTCGTACCGGCGTCGGCGTGGCCGGGATGGTCTTCTACGGCGTGCTGTGGGCCGCCGCGGGCGCGAACACGATCGCCCTCGTCTTCCACGGATCGGTGGAGGGGCTCATGTACTTCCTGCAGGTGATGCTCGTGCTCGGCCCGGTGGTGGGGTTCGACGTCACTCGTCGGATTTGTCTCGGACTGCAGCGAAAGGACCGGGAGATCCGTCTGCACGGACGCGAGACGGGGCGGATCGTGCGGACGCCGAGCGGCGGGTACGTCGAGATCCACGAACCGGCCGAGCAGCTCGAGCCGCTCGAGAGCCACGAGTCGGGCGAGCCGGGTGTCCGGGAGCTGGCGGCGGCGACGCCTCGCAAGGAGCAGTGACCTGCTGGGCGGTGCTCAACCTGCTGGCCGACGTCGCCACCGACGAGCCGGGGTTTCTCCCTCACCCGCGCGGTCGCCGTGCCGCGACCGGACGTCATGGCCCTTGCTCGAACGGGAATGAGATTTCCCTGTCCACAGTTGGAAAGCACGGTCCCGCGGCCCGCAGAGTTTCCTACGGTCTCGGTGACCGAGTGGTTACTCGACGTTGTCGAGGCGAAGCGCGAACCGGCCCGCCGGCACGGCACCCGGCCGTGACATCCGAACCTGACAAGGGTTTGCGCTCCGGCCCGGCCACCGGTCGCGGGTTTCCTCTTGTGAGGCGTACAGTCCGCCCAGGCGCCCCAAGCGCCTGTTGCAACACCGGAGTAGGGTCGGCGGGCCGCCCGACCAGAAAGGAACACCCGTGGACAACTCACTGAGGATCGGCGCCGGGTTCGTCGACTACGCGTTGATCTTCATCTACTTCGCCGTTGTCCTGCTGGTCGGGCTCGCCGCGCGCCGCGGAGTCTCCAGCAGTCTCGACTTCTTCCTCTCGGGCCGTTCGCTGCCCGCCTGGATCACCGGCCTCGCGTTCATCTCGGCCAACCTCGGTGCCGTGGAGATCATCGGCATGTCGGCCAACGGCGCGCAGTACGGCATGCCGACCATGCACTACTACTGGATCGGCGCCGTTCCCGCCATGCTGTTCCTCGGCGTGGTGATGATGCCCTTCTACTATGGGTCGAAGGTACGCAGCGTTCCGGAGTTCATGCGCCGCCGCTTCGGCACGGGCGCCCACCTGGTCAACGCGCTCACCTTCGCCCTGGCCCAGGTGCTCATCGCCGGCATCAACCTCTTCCTGCTGGCCACCGTGGTGCACGGTCTGCTCGGCTGGCCGCTGTGGGTGGCCCTGGTCCTCGCCGCCGCGATCGTGCTCAGCTACATCACCCTGGGCGGGCTGTCCGCGGCCATCTACAACGAGGTCCTGCAGTTCTTCGTCATCGTCGCCGCGCTGCTGCCGCTGACCCTGGTCGGGCTGCACCGCATCGGCGGTGTGGACGGGCTCACCAGGAAGATCACCGCCGCGATGGGTGGCGGTGCCGAGCAGCTCAACTCCTGGCCGGGCAACGATCTCGCCGGGTTCAGCAGCTCCTTCCTGTCCGTCGTGGGCATCGTGTTCGGCCTGGGCTTCGTGCTCTCCTTCGGCTACTGGACCACCAACTTCGTCGAGGTCCAGCGCGCGATGGCCACCAACTCGATGTCGGCCGCGCGCAGTGCGCCGATCATCGCCACCTTCCCGAAGATGTTCATCCCGTTCGTCGTGGTGATCCCGGGCATGATCGCCGGTGTGCTGGTGCCCGAGGTGATCAAGATGAAGTCGGGCAACGCGGCCTCGGGAGTCACCTACAACGACTCGATCCTGTTGCTGATGCGTGACGTGCTACCCACCGGGTTGCTGGGCATCGCGCTGACCGGCCTGCTGGCGGCGTTCATGGCCGGCATGGCTGCCAACATCTCGGCGTTCAACACGGTCTTCAGCTACGACCTGTGGCAGCAGTACTTCAAGAAGGACCGCCCCGACGGCTACTACCTCAAGGTCGGCCGGCTGGCGACGGTCGGTGCCACGATCCTGGCGATCGGCACCGCGTTCATCGCCTCCCAGTACGACAACCTGATGAACTACCTCCAGACGCTGTTCGGCTTCTTCAACGCCCCGTTGTTCGCCACGTTCATCCTCGGCATCCTGTGGAAGCGGATGACGGCGACGGCCGGCTGGGTCGGCCTGGTGTCCGGCACGCTGGGCGCGGTCTTCGTGTGGGGGCTTAACGAACTGGGCGTGATCAGCCTGCCCGGCCAGGGTGCGGCGTTCCTGTCCGCGGGAGCGGCGTTCGTCGTGGACATCGTGGTCAGCATCCTGGTCAGCCTGGTGACCCAGCCCAAGCCGGAAAGTGAGCTGCGCGGGTTCGTTCTCTCGCTGACCCCCAAGGAACAGCGCACCGACCCGGCCGCCGGTCGTCAGCCCTGGTACCAGGCACCGGTGAAGCTCGCGGGCGTCTCCCTGGTGCTCGTCATCGCGCTCAACGTGGTCTTCCGGTGAGCATCGGTCTTCGGTGGAAGGGAATCGGCACATGAACGACCGTCAGCGCAGCGCGAGCCGGAGCGGCAGCGCGCAAGCAGACAGCAAGAAGACGAAGGCCGGTGCCTTCGACGTCCGTGTCGTGATCGCGGGTCTGATCGGGTTCTACGGCGTCGTGCTGGTCGTCATGGGCCTGGTCGCGGACGACGCCGCGGCCCAGGCCAAGACCGGCGGCGTGAACGCCAACCTGTGGGCCGGTGTCGGGATGGTGATCTTCGCCGTGGCGTTCGCCGTCTGGGCCCGCCTGCGGCCCGTGGTCGTCACCGTCCCGGAAGGTGCCACTGAGGACGCCGGCACGGCCGGGGGACGCGGCGCCGGCACGAGGACGCCGGGCGCCAAGAAGACGTCGGGTGCCAAGAAGACGTCTTCCGGCAAGAAGAAGTCGAGGCGCTGAGCTCCGGCGTACCGCGAGGCCACCTGCCAAGAGGGGCTGCTCCTGAGGGAGCAGCCCCTCTTCCTTTGGGTGACACTTTCGGGTGACCCGCCCTTCTCGAAGTTTCCCGGCCCGTCCCGGCCGGCTTCGGCCCGCGGGGACCGGCCTTGACCTCGGGTGAGCCCAGGCGTTGGCTGGGTGATGGCGGTCACTCTCGTGCCGGCTGTCACGCCCGCGGCCGCTGCCCTGTCCTGGTTGGTGACCGGCGGGCAAGAGCTGCTCCCGGGAAACCGAGGAGGTTTGGCATGAAAGTCGTCGTCATCGGAGGAACCGGCCTGATCGGGTCGAAACTCGTGGCCGGCCTCGGCGACCACGGACACGAGGCGGTGCCGGCGTCGCCGAAGACCGGCGTGAACACTCTGACCGGCGAGGGGCTGGCCGAGGTGCTGACCGGGGCGCAGGTGGTGATCGACGTGTCGAACTCCCCGTCGTTCGAGCGCACCGCCGTCATGGAGTTCTTCGAGACCTCGACCCGCAACGTGCTCGCGGCGGAGGCGACCGTCGGTGTGGGCCACCACGTCGCGCTGTCGGTCGTGGGTACGGAGCAGATGCCGGAGAACGGCTACTTCGCGGCGAAGATCACCCAGGAACAACTCATCGAGAAGTCCGGCATCCCGTACTCCCTCGTGCACGCGACCCAGTTCTTCGAGTTCGTCCGGGGTATCGCCGACGAGGCCACCGACGGCGACACGGTGCGGATCGCGCCGGTGCGCTTCCAGCCGATGGCAGGAGACGACGTAGCGCGGGCGGTCGCCCGGGTGGCGGTCGGTGCGCCGTTGAACGGCCGGGTGGAGACCGGCGGGCCGGAGCAGTTCCGGATGGACGAGTTCTTCCGGGACGCCCTGGCTGCCTGGGGCGACCCGCGACAGGTGGTGTCCGACCCGCAGGCGAAGTACTTCGGGAGCGTCCCTGGCGAGCGGACCTTGGTCCCGGACGAGGGGGCAACGCTCGGGACGATCCACTACCGCGACTGGCTTGCCCAGAACGCGCCCGCGAAGTAGCCAACCACGAAGGGCGGTTCCGATGTCCAACGTCCAGGCCAAGCCCAGGTCCGATGCGTGGAAGACCGCGCTCACCGTGCTGCAGGAGGTCGAGCCGCCTTCGGTTCCTTCGGGTGCGCACGCGATGACCGTTGTCGTCGCGTACCCACCCGGTGACCCCGGTGCGCCGCCGCACCGGCACAGCGGACCGGCGTTCGGATACGTACTGGAAGGCGAGATGGTGTTCGAGCTCGAAGGCGAGCCCGAGCGGGTCGTCCGCGCCGGCGAGACGTTCTGGGAGCCCGGCGGGGACGTCATCCACTACCAGGACGGCAACAACCGCGACGACATTCCCGTCCGGTTCGTCGTCACGATGCTGTGCGAGCCGGGCAAGCCGATGTTGACACTGGTCGACGACGACGAACTCGCCCAGCGCAGCAACCGCCGGGCACCGCGTCGGTCGTGAGGCCCTCGCGGCGACGTCTGACACCGACCGTGAGCGGCGAGGTGACGGAGCGGGGCATGCGCCGGTGGAGTCCACGAGGCGGATCCGTGAGGGTGCGTTCTCGTCGTCCTGCTTCTGCCGCTGGCGACGTCCGAGGTTGGTGTGGCAGCAGTGGTGGCGGCGATCTCCGCCACCTGCGTGTTGCTGGTCGCGGTCATGATCTGCACACCGGTACGGGACGCTCGCGAAATGCAGTAACTTCGCGACATGGCGGATCCGCAGGTCCTTGACCTTCTCGACCCGACGCGGACGGCATGGCAGGGCGGCGGGCCGCGGCCGGTACGCACTCTGTTGTGGCGACCGACGCCGGATCAGCGACGAGCTCACCCGCTGGTCGTCGTCTCACACGGCTCGGGAGGGGCGCCGGAAGACCTTGCCTGGCTGGCGGAGCCGCTGTCCTCGAAGGGTTTCCTGGTCGCCGCCGTCCGACACCACGGGAACCACAACGACGAGAACCTCCCCGAGGGGATGTCGTTCTGGTGGGAGCGAGCACCCGACCTGTCCGTCGTGGTCGACCACCTCGAGCGGACCGAAAGCCTCGCGAGTGTGGGCGTTGTCGGCTACTCACTCGGCGGCTACGCCGCGGCGGCCGTGCTCGGCGCGCGGATCGACAGCGGAAAGCTGAAGCGGTTGTACGCCGGGGAGGCGGTGCTTCCGATCCCGCCGGGGCGACCGGACATCGTCGCGGAGGTCGCGGGCCTGCTGGCGAGACACGGCGGCCGGGACGCCGTGACGGCGAGGGCCGTGACCGACTTCCGGGACCGCAGGTTCGGAGCGGGTGTGCTGCTCGCGCCCGCGATCTGCCCCATCCTCGACGACGAGAGCCTGGCGGCCATCCGGCGGCCGGTACTGGTGCGCTGGGGCGACGCCGACGACGTGGAGGCTCCCGACCACAACGGCCGTCGTTACGCCCGGCTGATTCCCGGCGCGGACGGCAGGTCGATGGGAGAGCAGGTCGGCCACTTCGCGTTCGGGGACGGCGACGGTGGCGACCAGGACGCAGCGGTGCACGAGTCGGTCGCCGCCGAGGCACTCGCGTTCTTCGGTTCCCACCTGGCTGTCGGGTGACGGCCCGGGGTGCACGTCAGGATCGGCGGATCGCGTCGGCCAGCGTGGCGACACCTGCCGGCAATCGGCCGCTTCTTCGGCAGCGCTGAACTCGCAGCCGTGGGGGTGGGGTCCGCGGATCCGGGCGGACGTCCCCGGCACGGAGGTGCCGGTCAGTCGCAACGGCCGGAGGATCCGGCGCCCCGCGCGGGTGGTGCCGAGCGCGGCGACGCCGCTGTCGCCGCGCCACGGCCGGGATGACACCCCGCCCATCCCCGGAAGGTTCCGGAAATCCCCGAATCCCGTCGGGAGCCACCGGCGATGTCAGTCGGCCGTGAGCACCATCCGGAAACGGGCCTTACCGGCGAGCATCTTGTCGTACGCCTCGCCTGCGCGGTCCAGGGGCAGCTTCTCCGTCATCGGGCGAATTCCGTGCAGGACGCTGAACGCCATCGTGTCCTCGACGTCCTGCGAGGTGCCCGACGGATGTCCCCGGATGACGCGGGCGCTCATCAGAAGCTGCAGGGGGCTGATGCCCAGCGGCTCGGGGTCGGCTCCGATGGCCACCAGCTCCCCGCGAGGAGCCAGACCGTCGACGGTCGCGGTGATGGCCGCGGAGTTGCCGGCGGTGGCCAGGACGACCTTGGCGCCACCGAGGGCCTGCAGCGCCTCGGCGACCGGGGTGCCGGAGGTGCTGTCGACGTAGTGGTGGGCGCCGAGTTGCTTGGCGAACTCTGCCTTCTCCGGTCCACGGGCGATGCCGACGGTCTCGAAGCCCATCGCCGCGGCGTACTGCACTCCGAGGTGCCCGAGACCGCCGAGCCCGAGTACGGCGACCAGATCGCCGGGCCGGGCGGAGCTGCGCCGCAGGCCGTTGTACGTCGTCACGCCCGCGCACGCCATCGGTCCCGCGTCGCTCGCGTCCAGTCCGTCGGGGATCCGGGCCAGCGCGTCGGCGGGTGCGATGACCTTCTCGCCGAACCCGCCGTCGTACGCCCAGCCGGGAACCTTCAGCGTCTCGCACACGATGAAGTCGCCACGCCGGCAGGATCGGCAGTGGCCGCAGCTGCCGCCGAACCAGCCGACCGCCACCCGGTCACCGGCCTGCCAGCCGCGCTCCTCGACCCCGTCGCCGAGCTCCTCGATCCGCCCGGCGATCTCGTGCCCGGGGACTACGGGGAACGTGATGCCCGGCGCGCCCGCGTTGACGAACATCGAGTCGCTGTGGCAGACGCCGCACGCCTGCACGGCGATCCGCACGTGACCCGGCCCGGGCCGCGGCACCTCCCGCTCGACCAGCTCGAACGTGCCACCCGCTTCGGCGACCTGCGCGACCCGATATGCGCTCATGCGTTCCTCCGGAGATCAAAGCCGGGCGTCCGTCACCGGCCAGCCTAGCCCCGGCAGAGGGCCCTCACGCTGGTCCACCACGCTCCGGGCCGAGACACCGTGGGGCGACAGCTCCAGCAGCCACCAGAACTTCGCCACCTCCGCACGGCGGTGTCGGTGCGGTAGCCGACGCCGCCGGACGCCTTCTCCACCAGTGCCCCACGCCGGCGGCCGAGTTCGGCGACGGCTCAGTCGAGGTTCTCGACGGTCAGTGTCCGTACGGTCATCGGCCGATCAGACCGAGCGACGCTCCGGGCCCGACACCCTTACCCACAAGGCTACTTGGCCTCTTGGTCGGTTGGTCGTACGTGGGTTCGTACGGCGTCGGCGATGCAGTCCGCGTCGATGCCGGCCTCGTGCAGGAGTTCCGCCGGTGTTCCCGAACCCGGCATCTTCCGCACCGCGAGCTTGTGCACCGGCGGGCTCTGGTCGGTCTCGGCAAGTGCGTCCAGTACGGCGTCGCCGAGGCCGCCCTCGGCCCAGTGGTCCTCCACCGTGAAGATCCGGCCGCACTCACGGGCCGCGGCCTGGATCGCCGGGGCATCGATCGGCTTGACGGAGTAGGCGTCGACGACGCGTGCCTCGATGCCTTCCCCAGCAAGGATCTCCGCGGCTTCGACCGCCTCGTCGACCGTGACACCGCACGCGACGATCGCGACCGAGTTTCCCTCGCGGACGGCGCGCGAGCCGCCGATCCTGACCTGCTCGTCGGCCGGTGTGCGCACAGTCGTCTTGCCGCGCAACGTACGGAGGAACGAGATGCCCTCACGGTCGGCCATCGCCGCCACGAGCCGGGCGGTCTGGTTGGCGTCGGAGGGCGCCAGCACGGTCGAGCCGTGGATCGCGCGGAACGACGCGATGTCCTCCAGCGCCATCTGCGACGGGCCGTCCTCACCGATCGAGACGCCGGCGTGCGAGCCGGACAGCCGCAGGCTCGCCTGCGAGATCGCGGCCATGCGTATGAAGTCGTACGCCCGGGAGAAGAACGCCGCGAACGACGAGGCGTACGGCACCCAGCCGCGCACCTGCATGCCGACCGCCGCGGCGATCATCTGCTGCTCGGCGATGAACATCTCGAAGTAGCGGTCCTTGTGCGCCTCGCGGAACAGCTCGGAGTGGGTGGAGTTGGAGACCTCGCCGTCCAGCGCCACGACATCTCCCCGCATGGAGCCGAGTGCCGCCAGGGCTTCTCCGTACGCCTGGCGCGTCGCCACCTTCTCGCCCACGTCCCAGGACGGAAGGTGCCCGCCGGAGGTGTCGAAGACGTGCGGCTTCGCATCCTCGGGCCGCCTCAGCCGCACCGAGATGTCGCGTTCGCCGCCGAGCTCCTCGATGGCGGCCTCCGGCTCGTCGAGCGGCTTGCCGTGCTTGCCGGGCTGGTCCTCGACCGCCCTGACGCCCTTGCCCTTCTTCGTCTTGGCGATGATGACGGTCGGGCGCCCGGTGGTGGCGAGGGCCTCGTCGTAGGCGGCCTTGATGGCGTTCACGTCGTGACCGTCGACGGTGATCGCGTGCCAGCCGAACGCCTCGGCGCGGGCCTTGTAGCTGTCGAGATCCCAGCCGACCATCGTCTCCCGCGTCTGGCCGAGCCGGTTGACGTCGATGATCGCGGTCAGGTTGTCCAGTCCGTTGAAACCGGCGTGTTCGAACGCCTCCCAGATGGAGCCCTCCGCCATCTCGGAGTCGCCGCACAGACACCACACACGGTAGGGCAGCCGGTCGAGTCGTCGTCCGGCCAGCGCGATGCCGACGGCGATCGGGAGGCCCTGTCCCAGCGAGCCGGTCGCCACGTCCGTCGGCGGGATGTTCGGCGTCGGGTGGCCTTCCAGCCGGCTCCCGAGCTTGCGGAACGTGAGAAGTTCGGCGTCGTCGATGATGCCGGTGGCCTTCAGCAACGAGTAGTAGAGCGGCGACGCGTGCCCCTTGGAGAAGATCAGGTGATCGTTCGCAGGGTCCTTCAGGTGGTCGACGTTCCAGGCGAGGTAACCACCGTCGATCAGTACCGCCATCAGGTCGGCCGCCGACATCGACGAGGTCGGATGTCCCGACCCGGCCGCCGCCGAGGCACGGACCGAGTCGACGCGTAGCTGCTGGCCGAGTTCGGTGAAGCGGTCGCTGCTGGCCCTCATGAAGCCACCTTCCGTCGACACGACGTTTCGTCGGCGACGCTGCCGCGACACACGTCCACCGTACGAAGTAGGACGGCCAGCCTATGCCCCGTCCTGCGCGTACGGGCCGACGGTGCGCTGGCGGCCTCTCCGGACGGCCTCCGGACTGCCTGTGCTGGGCGGGTGAAGCGTGGTCATCGGTTCGACGGGGACGATCGGTGCCGCCGCGGCGGGAACGAACACCGGCAGATCTTCGGGTGCCGGAAACGCTGACACGGCTCGCGGCGCCGGAGGCACACTCGTCAACGCGGAGCTGGAGGAGTTCGTACGCACCGTCGCACGGGGGCGTCACGCTCCGCCCGTGAGCCGCCTGGGCTCGCTCGAGACGCCGCTCCCGAGAAGGTTTGCCGTGAGATCACCGAGCCCGACGGGCAGAAAGACTTCTTCCGGTGTGGGCGACAGCTCCGCGATCGGCCACCAGCGGTGCGTTGTCAGCACGTCCTCCTCGCCGGTGACCATGCCTGTGGTGTCC
This sequence comes from Actinopolymorpha sp. NPDC004070, assembly GCF_040610475.1. NCBI lineage: Bacteria > Bacillati > Actinomycetota > Actinomycetes > Propionibacteriales > Actinopolymorphaceae > Actinopolymorpha > Actinopolymorpha sp. NPDC004070. Next base: position 55,736 of record NZ_JBEXMJ010000016.1, read on the forward strand.
GGGGTGAACGACGTCGTACGGAGGAGCCAGAAGTCGTCCCGTACCTCGTATTGGACGCCGTCCGGCGCGTCCCACGACGTCTCGAAGTACGCGACCGGGCTGCCGAGTTTATCCGCGGTGACGACGAGCCCGGTCTCCTCCGCGAGCTCGCGAACCGCGGCGTCGCGAGGGGATTCGCCGGGCTCGAGGCGTCCGCCCGGAGTGATCCACTGCCGACCCGGCCCCTCCGGGTTGTCCATACCGAAGAGGAGTACCCGCTCATTGTCGTCCACCACGATCACGCGTCCGGAGTGCCGGGGAACCCTTCCGGCGTCCGTCATGCCTGCTCCGACTGCCGTGCCCGGTGGTTCCATGGGCGTCAACCTACCGTTTCGCTCGTGGTAGTTGATCCTCAGAACGGCGGCAGGTCATCCTTGGCCGTTCGGGCGCCGGCGGTGGCCGTTGCGGCCTCGGCGGGTGTCGCCGGGTCGGTGAGGGAGGGCGCCCGGCTGCTGTAGCTGCGGCCGAAGGGGTCGGTGAGGGTGTGTTCGGCAGGCCCGGTCTGCTTCAGTTTCCAGTCGCGTTCTGTTTTGGCTTTGTGGTGGCGGGGGCACAGGGGTGCGATGTTGTCCACGCCGGTTTCCCCGCCGTCCCGGTATTCGGTGTTGTGGTCGAGGTGGCAGGTGGCGGCGGGCCTGCGGCAGGTGGTCCATACGCACCGCTGGTCGCGGGCAGCCACCAACTCGGCTTGGAGTCCGCGCAGGAACCTCGCCGGTAGCGGATGCAGATGCAACAGGCGTCCGGTGACCGGGTGGGTGACACCGACACTGAATCTGGCTTCGGGGTTGGTGAGATTGTTCGCCACCAGCCGCTCGGCCACTTCGGTGATGATCGGTCCGAACCCGCCAAGTTCAGCGGGCTGCGCGGACAGTCCCATCAACGTGGTCAACGGCACGTTCAGCTGGATCTTGGCGCGTGTTCGGATGGCACCCCAGCTTGGCTGCGTGGAAGACCAGGGTGGTGGTGTCGAGTTGTCCGGTGGCGGGTCGGGTGGATCTGGTGGACCCGGCGGGTCGGCCGTCTCATCCGGTGGCCGGTTCTGCAGCGGGATCTGACCCGCAGCCGAAAGCCCGGTCGCAGAAGCCGCACTCTCACCGGTTGCACCGCTTCCGGCCACGTTCTCCCCGGCCACGTCGCCGCACTCCGTCGCGCTCTCCCCAGCCGAGCCGCGGTCGGCGGCAAGGTGAGCTGCGGTGTCATGGACCGGAACGCCGGTCGTCGCGGCGCCGCCGCACACCGTGCACGTGGCGACCGGCACAGGAGAACAGTCGCCACACTCACACCAACTGTCGTGCAGATCGTGGTCGGGGAACCGGTGAACACCACAGTGCCCCTGCCCGCCCTGCTCGTTCTCGCCCTGCTCGTTCTGGCCCTGCTCGTTCGCCGACTGCTCACCGTCGACCGGCTCGGGGTCGACCGTCTCGGGGTCGACCGGCTCGGGGTCGTCCTGCTCGCTGTGGGGGCGTTCCTGCGGCGGCTCACCCTCCGCGGTGCACTGCTCAGACTCGTCCTGCTCAGACTGCTCCTGCCCAGGCTCGTCATGTGCCGCCTGGTCCTGTGCCGCCTGGTTCTGTGCCGCCGGGTTCTGCGCCGCCTGGTTCTGCTTGGTCTTACCCTGCGGCTGGCCGGATTGCCTGGGGGCCGAGCAGTCGGTGATGTCGGCGGTGCCGGCGAGCAGGGAGTAGGCCACGTCCGCGCGCAACTGGCTGAGGTTGCGGGGGTCGCCGCTGGACTTGACGGCCCGGGCGATGGCGTCGATGTAGCCGTACGCCTCCGCGGCCTGGTCCGCGGACAGTCCGCGGATGGCGAGGTCGGCGACGCCGTCGACGGCGGGCCAGATCGCGACGTTGCGCCCGGTGCGGGCTTCGCGGTGGCGTTTGGCGGCGGCTTCGGGGTCGGCCTTGAGCACCTCGGCCTCCACCTTGGCGCGAAGTAGTCCGCCGCGCAGTTCCAGGACCTTGGGGAAGAGGGCGTCCTCGATGAGACCCCACAGCTCGGGTTGGGCGTCGGCGACCCGGTCCACGATGATGCGGACCTCGTTGAGCTCCAACTGCCCGCCCGCCAACGCCTCACCCACCCGTGGGAGCCGTTGCAGCGCCGCGGCCATCCCCACGTACTGAGCCGCCCGGTAACCGGTCCACCCCAGCAACGGCTCCAGCACCACCGACGTCATCGGGTCCGGGGTGTCACTGCGCTCGGCCGGCTCATCACGCAGACCAGGCTCGGCGTAGGTCAGCTCGTTCACCCCCGTCAGGCTGGCCGACTCCGCCCAGCAAACCATCCGCCGCGTCCCCTTGACGTACTCCTCCAACTCCCACCCGTTACACGCCGCCAGGTCCACCGCGGCGATCGCCGCCGCCAACTCCGGGCCACCCGGCAAATCCGCGAAACCGGCAGGCAGCACCCCACGACCACCCGGGTCCCCACCCAGGTGGTCGTCGCCGAAGCCCTCACCGCCATCGCTCACGCGTTCGATTCTACCCGACAAGATCGGCTAACTCTGGCCGGAAACCCCTTACCCACAATGGAAACGTCCCGTCAACGGTAACTTGCCGGAGTGCGGAGGGGTGAGTGTCCGGTCAGCTGAACAGCGAGGTGACCAGGAGCGCGTCGTGGTCGGAGTACGTCATCGGCGGCGTGGTGGCGACGGGACGGTGGAACCAGCGGTACGTGCCGTACGCGTGCTGAATGCCGGGGCTCTGCGAAGCCGCGCTGTCCTGGCGGCTCCAGAAGCCGACCGGGGCGCAGCTGGTCTGCCGGTTCATGTCCCCGGCGGCGATCACGGGCCTGCCGGTGGAGGCGTAGCGAGCGAGCAGTTCCCCGAACTCCGCACACTGGCCGTCGTTCGCCGCCGAGTTCGGACCGGCGGGGTCGACGTCGCGGACCGCGAGGTGTGTGACGCAGGCGGTCTGCCCGTCGACGGTGGTGGCACAGACCCGGCGGCGCTGCTCGTTGCCGTTCTGTGCCTGGTACGGCGCGTCGTCCACCGAGGCGATCGGCCGGCGGGTGAGGACGGTGATCCCGTAGACGCCGCGGCCGGTGGGCTTCACGCACGGCAGCTGTGCGCCCTTGTAGATCACGGCACCGAACGCCAGGTGGTAACCGGTCTCGTCGGCGATGCGCTGAGCGTCGCCGCTGCACGTCTCGACCAGGGTGGCGACGTCCGGAGCGTTCGCGCGGATCTTGCCGATCGCCTCGTCCACGACGGCCGGATACTGCGTACCCGCATAGCAGCCGGCAATCCCGGACAGGCAGAGGTTCATCTGCAGCAGCTCGTATGACTGCGGGCGTTGCGAGGTCGCGGGTGCCGCCGCGTTCGCGACGGGCGCGGGTGCCGCCGCGTTCGCGACGGGCGCGGCAAGCGTGACCAGCACGGCAAGCAGGAACGTCATCCAGGCGCACCGACGCGCGCGCAACCTCGTCATGATCATCGATCAGTCGTACCAGCACTCGGATCCCTCCGACGGCGACCTTTCCAGGATCGGTCACCGTGCCGCGGGGGTGATCGGGGCGGCGGGTAGGTTCTGCCGGATGGACGAGTGGGTGCTTGAGTCACAGCGGCCGGTCTACGACGGCTGGCTGAAGATCTCACGCAGGACGTACGTGCTTCCCGACGGACGTCGCTCGGACTGGGACGTCCTGACCGGAGGGCACACCGTCGCCGTGGTCGCGCGTACGACCGACGGGCGGTTCGTCCTCGCGCGGCAGTTTCGCGCCGGGCCGGGCCGGTTGCTGCTGGAGGTCCCCGGCGGGCACGTCGACCCGGGAGAGGACGTCGTCGAGGCGGGCGTGCGCGAACTACTGGAGGAGACCGGCTACAAGCCCGGGGCCACGACCTACCTCGGCTCCACGTGGCTGGCCGCGAACTTCCAGATCCAGCGCCACTTCGTGTTCGCCGACGGCTGCCGGTGGGTTACCGAACCTGATCCCGGGCCCGAGGAGTTCACCGAAGTAGTGCTGCTGGGCGAGGCTGAGTTCGTCGAGCACGTGCGCGGGGGACAGCTCACCGACCAGGACTGCGGTTACCGGGCGCTGGACTATCTGGGCCTTCTCGAGGCGAACCAGCCACCGTGTCGTGACACTCCATCCGCATCGAAGGCCGCGGAGTAACGACCACTGGGTTACCCCATGCCCGGTTCGCGTGGTCACGCTCCGGTCAAACCCTCTGTCCGGTCCCGGACGGCTGTGTTGCAGATCCAGGTGAGGTCGTTAACCTTCTCGACACATTGCTGCAAACGTTTACCGCAACGGCAGCACTCAGGACGGGACCGCACGCACATGGGCAAAGGGTCGACCCTGCACGAGATCGCGCGAGACGCGGGCGTCTCCATCGCGACCGTGTCCCGCGTGGCGCGGGGGGTCGGCCAGGTCTCACCGGCGACCCGCAAGAAGGTGCAGGACGCGATCGACCGGCACAACTTTCGCCCGAGTCACTTCGGCCGTGCCCTCGTCAACCGGCGGCACGGAGCCCTCGGAATCGTCTTCCCCGGCCTGTCGGGACCGTACTACTCCGACGTCATCAACGGCTTCGAGGAGGAGGCCGTCAACGCGCAGGTGAGCGTGCACATCATGGGCACGCACTTCCTGCGCCAGTCGGTCGACATGGTTCTGGACATGGCGGACCGGGTCGACGGCCTCGCGGTGATGGGTGACGTCATCCCCGAGGATGCGGTTCGCCGGCTCGCCGACCGGGGTGAGCGGGTGGTGCTGCTCGCCGGCGGTCCGCTGGTGGGCGTTCCGACGGTTCGTACGGAAAATCTGGCGGCGATGGCGCGGCTCACCACGCACCTGCTGTCCGATCACGGCTACGGCCGGCTGGTCTTCGTCGGCAATCCCGACGGCTCATCCGACGCAACCTACCGTTGGCAGGGCTTCCTGCAGGCACATCGGCGACTCGGTGTCGAACCACCGGACGAACCGATCCGCGTCGGACTCGCGCAGTCGCACGGTTTCATCGCCGTGAGCCGGCTGCTCGACGAGAAGGAACTCCCGGACGCGATCGTCTGCGCCAACGACGAGATCGCGCTCGGCGCCGTGGTCGCGCTCATGGACCGCGGGGTGCGGGTGCCGGAGGACGTCGCGGTCACCGGATTCGACGACATCTCCATGGCGGGGCTCGCCGCGTCGGGCCTCACCACAGTTCATCAACCCATGCGTGAACTCGGCGCGGAAACCGCGCGTCAGCTGTTGCGGCACGTCGAGGGTGATCTCGACGTCTCGCTGGATCGTGTCCTCGAAACGCAGGTCGTCATACGCGGCAGCTGCGGCTGTGGCGTGGACGATCCGTCAGCGAAATAAGAGGTTCTCGAAGCTCTTCCGTACTACCTGATGCAACACCCGCGGCCAGTTGCTGGCCGGCCGGGTGGAGTCGGCTGCCGCGGGGTGCAGTTGGACCAGAAAAGGTGATCCGCAAGACCGGAGACTGCCCGGACCCGAGGGTTCGCCGGCATTCATGAGGAGCGGTGTACATGTTGTTGAGGAAGATACTGGTCACCGGAGCGGCTGCCTCACTGCTGCTTCTGCCGGGCTGCGCCGGAAGCGCCAAGGACGCCGCGTCCGGCGGCGGCGGTGGCGGCAAGAGCGGGATGATCCCCGTGCTCAACCTGCCCGCGGAGGTCGACGCGTCGGTCGGCAGCCTCGTCAACTACAACCCGTACTCGGCCAAGCCGGCGACGCAGACCTGGCTGTACGAGCCGCTCATGATGCAGAACTCGCTCGACTGCAAGGTCACTCAATGGCTCGCGACAGACTACAAATGGGAGGGCTCGGACAAGCTGATCTTCACGATCCGCAAGGGCGTGAAGTTCGCCGACGGTTCCGAGCTCACCGCCAGGGACGTGGCGTTCACCTTCAACCTCACCAAGCGGTACCCCGCCATGGACCTCGCCGGCGTGTGGAACGACACGTTCGGTGCGCACGCGACCTCGGTGACCGCCCAGGGCGACAAGGTCACCTTCCAGTTCAGCGGTGCCGCTGTTCCGAAGTTCCAGGGGATCATCAGCCAGAAGATCCTCCCCGAGAAGAAGTACGCCTCGGTGGGTGACCCCACGAAGTACATCGACAAGAACCCGAACGGAACCGGCCCGTTCAAGGTCGGCAGCTTCAACGGTCGCCGGCTCGAGCTCGTACGCCGAGCCGACTACTGGCAGGCGAGCAAGGTGAAGGTCTCGAAGCTCGTCCTCGAGGGACAGCCGGACGCCACCCAGGCGCTGCTGCAGCTGCGGTCCGGGAAGCTGGACTTCTACAGCGGTGAGATTCCCAACCCGCGCAAGGCGTTCGTCTCCTCCAACCCGAAGCTGAACCACGTCTGGTACGCACCCAACGGCATCACCGCGCTGGCGCCGAACCTGAAGAAGGCGCCGTTCAACGACGTGAAGTTCCGCGAGGCGATGGCGTACGCCATCAACAAGCAGGACGCCACGCTCAAGGCGACCTACAACATGATGCACGTGGCCAGCCAGTCCGGGCTCGTCATGCCGAACCGCGAGTCGATGCTGCCCGAGCCGTACACCGCGGAGAACACCACGCTCCCGTTGGACCTCGCGAAGGCCGGGAAGCTCCTCGACGCGGCCGGCTACAAGAAGGGCGCGGACGGTTTCCGCACCAACAAGGACGGCTCTCCGCTGACCATCAAGTTCTCGGTGCAGGCGGGCTGGATCGACTACGAGGCGATGGCCGACTCGATCACCGCGTCGTTCCGCAAGCTCGGCCTGAACGTCAAGGAGGTCAAGTCGCCTCCGGACACGGTGGATCTCGCCAAGAAGACCGGGCAGTTCGACATGATGATCAACTTCGTCGGCTCCGGATGTGACTACGCCAACGGTCTGGGCGCGACCCTGGAGACCGCGCAGATCCCGACCAAGAGCGAGGTCAGGGGCAACGTCGAGCGGTTCTCCGACCCGGCCGTCGACCAGGCCGTCAAGTCACTGCAGGCCACGACCGGCCCCGCCGCGGTGAAGAAGCAGGTCGGCGTGCTGGCCAAGACGATGATGACGCAGTACCCCGTCATGCCCATCCTGTACGCACCGGCCCGGGGCATCTACCGCACCGACAAGGCGGTCGGCTGGCCGACGGAGAAGGACCCGTACGCCAACCCGCAGGACGCCATCCTGCTCATCATGACCAACCTCACGCCGGCCAAGTAGTGGCCGTACACACGAGGCTGGTGATGCGGAGGGTGATGCGGAGATGAAGTACTTCCTTCGCAAGATCGGCTTCTTCCTGCTCACACTCTGGGCCGTCGTCACGCTCAACTTCCTGATCCCCCGGCTTCAGCCGGGGGATCCGGCAGAGCTCATGGTCCAGAAGCTGGCGGGCAAGAACGCACAGCTCAACCTGGCTCAGGTCCGGGCGATGCGCGCGATGCTCGGGACGCCGCACGGTTCCCTGTGGAGCCAGTACTGGGAGTACATGGGTCACCTGGCCCACGGCGACTTCGGCATCTCGTACACGTACTTCCCGTACAAGGTCACCGACGTCATCGGGCAGGGGCTGTGGTGGACGCTCGTCCTCGTGGCGTGCACCCAGATCCTGTCGTTCGTCATCGGTGTGATGCTCGGCGCCTACGCGGCCTGGCGGCGCAACTCCAGGTTCGACTCGATCGTCACGTTGGGTTCGACGTTCGTCGGGACGCTGCAGCCGTTCTGGATCGCGCTGTTGCTGCTGTACGTGTTCGCGTACTCCCTGGGCTGGTTCCCGACCTCAGGTGGGTACTCCCAGTCGACACCGGGGTGGAACCTCGGGTTCGTGTACGACGCGGTGTCGCACGCGTTCCTGCCAGCGGTCGCGCTGATGATCGTCACCCCGATCGGGTGGATCCTCGGCATGCGCAACACGATGATCATGAACCTCGGCGAGGACTACATCCGGCTCGCCAAGGCGAAGGGGCTGCCCGACCGCACCGTCGCGTTGCGGTACGCCGCGCGCAACGCGTTGCTGCCGAGCGTCACCGGGTTCGCGCTTGCGCTCGGTGGTCTGCTCGGTGGGGCGATCCTGGTGGAGACGGCGTTCGACTATCCCGGTCTCGGCCGGCTGATGGGTGAAGCGGTGGCGAACAAGGACTATCCGCTGCTGCAGACCCTGATGCTCCTGACGACGACCGGCGTCCTCATCGCCAACCTCATCGCAGACCTGCTCTACGGAGTTCTCGATCCGCGGGCCAGGAGGGCCGAACGATGACAACATCGGGATTCACTCCCGCCGGCGCTCCGGATCAGGCGAAGAACATCGAGGTCGACCCGGAGGGCACGGCCAAGGAGGCCTCCACCGAGCGGCCCGAGTCGTGGTACTCGGTCATCTGGAGCAGCAAGAAGGCCCGCGTCGGCGTCATCACGGTCGGGATCTTCATCCTGGTCGCGGTGTTCGCCCCGTTGATCGCGCCGCACGACCCGACCGACTCCTCGTTCACCCCGCTGATGGGGCCGAGCGGGACGAACTGGCTCGGCACCACCACCAACGGCCAGGACGTCGCCTCCCAGCTCGTCTACGGCACCCGGGTCTCACTGATCGTGGGCCTCTTCGGGGGACTGATCGCCACGGTGATCGCCCTGGTGGTCGGCATGATCTCCGGGTACGCCGAGGGAACGTGGCTGGACGACGTGCTGACCTTCGTCACCAACGTCGCCCTGGTCATCCCCGTGCTGCCGTTGATCATCACGCTCGTCGCCTACTCGTCGACGCGCGGAGTGACGCTGATCATCTTCGTCATCGCGATCACGTCGTGGGCGGGTGCCGCCCGGGCGAAACGGGCGCAGATCATCACGTTGCGAAACCGCGACTTCGTCACGGCGGCGAAGTTCTCCGGGGAAGGAACGTTGCGGATCGTCTTCCGCGAGATCATGCCGAACATGACGTCGCTCGTCGCGGCGAGCTTCGTCGGCGCGGCGACCGGTGCGATCGGCGCCGAAGCAGGGCTGGCGGTTCTCGGCCTCGGCGACAACAACCAGGTGTCGTGGGGAACGATGCTCTACCAGAGCAACGCCCAGGGCGCGATCGCGCAGGGGTTGTTCATCTGGGTATTCGCGCCAGGTCTGCTGCTGGCGATCCTCATCACCGCCATGTGCTTCGTGAACTTCGGCGTCGACCTGCTCAGCAACCCCCACCTGAGGGAGGACTGACATGCCCCTGCTCGACATTCAGCACCTGTCGGTCCGCTACGAGCCGAAGCGCAGCCAGCCGTTGACAGCGGTCCAGGACGTGACGTTCTCGATCGGGGACGGTGAGTTCGTCGGCCTGATCGGTGAGTCGGGGAGTGGCAAGACGACGCTGGGCATGGCGCTGCTGCGGTTGCTGGAACGTCCGGGACGGATCTCCGACGGGTCGATCCTCTTCAACGGCACCGACATCACCCACCTCACGCAGGACGAGCTCCGGCCGACGCGGTGGCGGGACGTCTCCACGGTGTTCCAGTCGTCGATGAACTCCCTGAACCCGGTCACCCGGATCGAGGCGCAGTTCCGCGACGTCATCGAGTACCACACGAAGCTTCGCGGTGAGGCGGTCACCAGGCGGGTCCGCGAACTCTTCGAGATGGTCATCATCGACCCGAAGTTCGTCAACGCCTACCCGCACGAGCTCTCCGGCGGGATGAAGCAACGTGTCAACCTCGCCATGGCACTCGCGATCGAGCCGAGGTTCGTCCTGCTGGACGAGCCGACCACCGGCCTGGATGTCGTGGTCCAGCACGAGATTCTGGAAAACGTACGCCGGCTCCAACGGGAGCAGGGGTTCGCGGTGCTGTTCATCAGCCACGACATCGGCACCGTCCTCAACCTGTCGGACCGGATTCTCGTCATGTACGCCGGCCGGATCGTCGAGGCGCAGGGAGCCGAGTCGATCCTGCGCGATCCGCTGCACCCTTATTCCAAAGGGCTGTTGGGCTCCTACGGCGACCCGCGCGCGGAGACGGTGCAGATCACCTACGTTCCCGGGCGACCGCCGGACCTCAGCCGGCGGCCGGTCGGGTGCAACTTCGCCCCCCGGTGCCCCGAGCGCATCGAGCGCTGCGTGACCGTCGACCCACCGCTGTTCCAGATCGGTTCGGCACGGGCCGCCTGCCACGTGTCCGCGCTGCAACGCCTCGGCGGGGACGGTGCGGAGGAGGTCGGCCCACCGACCCGAACCTTCGCCGGGCCGAAGTTCGTCAAGACCTCGGAGGAGTCCAAGGCGGCCCTGCGCGGAGATGTCCTGCTGTCGGTGGAGAACGTCGCCAAGGTGTTCGAGCGCCGGCGCGGACTGAAGGTCCATCGGGTGCAGGCCGTCCAGGACGTGTCGTTCGAACTGCGCCGCGGTGAGGTCGCCGCGCTCGTCGGGCAGAGCGGAAGCGGAAAGTCCACTCTCGCCTCGATGATCACCGGTGTCGACACCCCCACCGCCGGGCGGATCGTCTTCCACGGCGAGGAGGGAGCCCGGGAGGTCGCGAAGTTCCGTGGCCGGAGCCTGCGCGACTACCGCAGCCACGTGCAGATGGTCTTCCAGGACCCGTACTCCTCGCTCAACCCGGCCAAGACGCTCGGCTACACCCTCAGCCGACCACTGGCGAACTACAAGGGAATCAAGGGCCAGGTGGCCCGCGAGCGGGTTCTCGAACTCCTCGAGACCGTTGCCCTCAACCCACCGGAGCGATACATCAACCGCTTCGCGTACGAACTGTCCGGAGGCCAGCGTCAGCGGGTGGTCATCGCCCGGGCGCTCGCGGTGGAACCGGAGCTGATCGTGGCCGACGAGCCCATCTCCAGCCTCGACGTCTCCATCCGGGCCGAGATCCTCGAGCTGCTGAACAGGCTCGTGCAGGACAGCAACGTCGGCATTCTCTACATCACCCACGACCTGCTGAGTGCCCGGATGCTCTCCGACGAGGTCATCGTCCTCAGCCAGGGACAGGTGGTGGAGTCCGGGCCTTCGCTGGAGGTCATCCGTAACCCCAAGGACGCCTACACGAGGCGGCTGCTGGAGGCGATCCCGTCGCCCGACACCCGCTCCGCCCGCAGGTAGTCGTTCGTGCAGGCGTGGCAACTCATTCAAGCGTGGCAGCAAGGAGCAATTGACGTGAGCAAGCCCATGGCCGAGGCCCGTGCCGACTGGGAGGCGCGCATCTCCACCCGGTCGGACAGCAGTCGTGCGACCGAGCCTCCCCAGCTCCCCCCTCCCGGCGGGCTGGTGGCCGAGTCGGGCGTCGGCCAGGTGACCCTGCGCTGGCGGCCCGTCGAGGGAGCCGTCGGCTACCTCGTGCACCGCGCCGACGCTGCCGAGGGTCCGTTCACCCCCGTCGACCACCTCGGTGGTGACGTGCTCTCGGTGCCCGACACGTGGTACGTCGACACCAGCGGTGAACCCGGCGCGACCTACCACTACGCGGTCGCGTCCGTCCCGGAGGTCACCACGGCCGGTGAGCTCGGTGCCGCCGTCGCTGCCACCTCCGAGGTGCCGGGCGGTGCCCTGCACACGGTCACCCTGGCCACGGACGCCGGCGCAGCCGGGTCCACCCTGCCCAAGCCGTGGCAGCCGATGATCGGCAGCGAGCGGCTCAGTCAGCTGCTGTGCACCGACACCTCCGGCGGCCGCGAGATCGGCACCGAGCTGTTCGCGGCGCTGCGCCGGGTGGCCGACGAGATCGGGGTGACCTCGGTCCGCGCGCACGCCATCCTGCACGACGACCTCGGCGTCTACCGCGAGGTCGACGGCGAGCCGGTGTACGACTTCGCAGAGGTCGACGAGGTGTACGACGCGATCCTCGGCATCGGCCTGCGCCCGGTGGTGGAGATCGGCTTCATGCCCAGCGACCTGGCCAGTGACCCGGACAAGACGGTGTTCGAGTACGGCGCGATCATCTCCCCGCCGAAGGACTGGCAGCGCTGGGGCGACCTGGTGCACGCGCTCGTGACGCACCTGGTCGAGCGGTACGGCATCGAGGAGGTCCGCCGGTGGGAGTTCGAGGTCTGGAACGAGGCGAACCTCGAGGTGTTCTGGTCCGGGACCCGCCAGGAGTGGATGCACCTGTACGACGTGACGGCGTTCGCCGTGAAGGCCGTCGACAGCCAGCTGGTGGTCGGCGGGCCCTCCTCGGCTGCCGCGGGCTGGGTGGACGAACTCCTGGCACACGTCGCCGAGTCCGGCGCCCCGCTGGACTTCGTCTCGACGCACACCTACGGCAGCCCGCCGCTCGACCTGCGCCCGACGCTGGCGCGGTTCGGGCGTGAGGACGCGAAGATCCTCTGGACCGAGTGGGGCGTCACCCCGACCCACTTCAACCCGGTGAACGACTCCGCGTCCTCGGCGATGTTCCTGCTGCAGGGGATGCGCTCGTCGGCGGGACGTCTGGACGCGCTGTCGTACTGGGTCGCCTCCGACCACTTCGAGGAGCTGGGCAGGCCGCCCAGGTTGCTGCACGGCGGCTTCGGCCTGCTCACCGTGGGCGGCCTGGCGAAGGCTCGCTACCACGCGCTGTACCTGCTGTCCCGGCTCGGCGACACCGAGCTCCCCACCACGGTCGGCGGTGACGGCGCCGGTGGCCTGGTGCAGAGCTGGGTCGGCCGCCGGGACGACGGCTCGCTGTCGGTCCTGGTGTGGAACCACACCCTGGACCAGCGCAAGGCGAGCGGCGGCGCGGGCCTGGACCGGCGGGTCCGGCTGGAGGTGGCCGGTCTGGACGGCGCCGGTGCAGAAGGTGTGCGTCCGGCCACCCTGACCCGGCTGGACCGTGAGCACGGCGACATCTCGGTGCTGGCCGAACGCCTCGGCGTGGGGGACTGGCCGACCGACACGCAGTGGAAGCAGCTCGCCGAGGTCGACGCGCTGGCGCCGGACAAGGTGGCCGGGCACTTCGAGGACGGCGTGCTGGTGCTCGAGTTCGACCTGCCGCAGCCCGGTGCTGCCCTGATCGAGGTGTGACCATGACTGCTGTGGAGAGCGTCCGGCTCAGCCGGCGCAGACTGCTGGTGAACGGCAGGCCCGAACTGGTGTTCGCCGGGGAGGTGCACTACTTCCGGCTGCACCGCCGCGACTGGGCCGACCGCCTGGACCGGCTGACCGAGGCCGGCTGCACGGCGGTGGCGAGCTACATGCCGTGGCTGGTGCACGAACGCCCCGACGGCGACGTCGACCTGCGCGGGCACACCAGCGAATACCGTGACCTGGTTGGCTTCCTGGACCTCGCGGCCGAGCGCGACCTGCTGGTGATCGCCCGGCCCGGGCCGTTCGTGATGGCCGAGCTGAAGAACGAGGGCATTCCGTACCGCGTCTACCGCGAGCACCCGGAGATCCTCCCCGTCGGCTGGGACGGCAGGCCCGGAACCACCCGGACGGTCGACTACCTCGCGCCAGGCTTCCTCACCGAGGTCGACCGCTGGTACGCCGAGATCATGCCCGTGCTCGCCGAACGCCAGGTGAGCCGCGGCGGCCCGGTCGCCGCGGTCCAGTTGGACAACGAGATCGGCATGTTGTCCTGGGTCAGCAACACCCCGGAGCTCACCGACCAGACGTTGGCCGACTTCGCCGCCTGGTCGGCGAAGCGCTGGGGGAGCGACGGCGTGCGTACGCGCTACGGACTGGACCCGGACGACGTGCCGGCCTGGCGGGACGGTGTGCGCTCCCCGGCGCGGGGTTCGCTCGCGCTGCACCACGACCTGTCGGAGTACCACCGCGACCGTTACGACCGCTACGTCACCCACCTGCGCGACAGTGCGGAGTCGCACGGGCTCACCGACGTGCCGTTCCTGATCAACCTCCACGGCACCGGCGGCGGGCGTGGCCGGACGTACCCGATCGGAATCAGTCAGCTCTATCCCTCCTACCGCGGCAAGCCGCGGTTGACGTCGGGTTCGGACCACTACCTGGGCGACCTGACGGTGGAGAACGTCGCCGACCTCTACGTGATGAACGCCTTCATGGCGGCGGCGCACGACGAGGACCAGCCGCTGACCTCGCTGGAGTTCGAGTCCGGACTCGGCGACTACGGCGAGGACCTCAGCCGGCAGGTTCCACCGGAGGCGCTGGACCTGAAGACCCGGCTGTGCGTCGCCCAGGCCAACCGGCTGGTCAACTACTACCTCTTCGCCGGCGGCCACAACCCGCCGCTGGAGGAGGCGGTCGGCGACGGCAACGACCGGATCGCCTTCACCGGCGAGCGGCACGGGTTCACCGCGCCGATCGGCCCCGAGGGTGTGCCCAACCCGTCGTACCCGGTGCTGCGCGACACCGTGACCGCGGTGCGTGGAGCCGGGCACCTGCTCGCCGACATGGACGAGGAGTACGACGACCTGGCGCTGGCGTTCGTACCCGACCACTACCTCACGGAGTACTGCCACCCCGGCGACGACGCCCGCCGGAAGGTCGTGGCCGAACTGGAGCGGTTCCGCGGCATGGGGTCTCGGGACGTCGTCGCCCGGGCGATGCTGCTGGGCGGGTTCTCCTTCCCGGCCGTCGACCTGCAAGCCGACCTTGACGCCGACCCCGCCGGCAGTAAGGCGGCAGGGCGGGCGATCGTGCTGACCAGCGGGTCGACCCTGGCTGCCTCCGTCCAGCAGCGGCTCGCGGACTTCGTACTCGCCGGCGGGCGCCTGCTGCTGGCCGGACTGCTGCCGACCCGCGACACCGACGGCTCCGCCTGCACGATCCTCGGCGACGCGCTCGGCGTGACCGGCGGTGAGATCGTCAACGGGAACGAGCGCGTGTTCCCCTCCGTCCGGGCCGAGGACTGGACCACCGCGCACGCGGAGGTCCGGGTCGGTGTCATGCAACACCTGGTGCCGGGCGAGGATGCCGAGGTGTTCGTCCGGGACGTCACGACCGGCAACCCGGTCGCGGTGGAGGTGCGCGCGGGTCGCGGGCACGCCCTGGTGCTGGCCTGCGACTACATCTGCGACCTCGACTTCTGGCGAGCGCTGCTGGCACGCCTGGGGGTCCGGCCGCGCTACACCCACGACGCCGCCGCGCCCGGGATCGTGGTGACGTCCACAGTGGACGGACACGGCCAGCGGCTGCTGCACCTGATCAACGTCGGCCCGGTGGACCAGGCCGTCGTCGTCAGCGACGCGTCGGGCCCGTTGTTCGACGGTGCGCCGGTTCACCTCCCGGCCCGCTCCGGGCGGATGCTGCCGCTGAACGTACGCACCGAGGACGGCGTCCTGGCCTGGTCCACCTGCGAACTCGCCGGGGTCAGGGATGGTGCCCTGCTGGTCCGGCGTACCGGCGTGGGCGATGCGATCCGCTTCCACGGCAGGGATCCCCACGCCTGGCCGGACGCCCGGGAGGCGGCGGGCCAGGTCGTCGCGGTGCCGTGACTCCTACAGTGGTGCGGTGATCACTGTCGCGGAGTACGACCCCGCCTGGCCGGGGCGCTTCGCGGCGCTGCGGGACGAGTACGAAGCGGCGATGGCGGCGGCCGGTGTTCCGGTCGTCGCCATCGAGCACGTCGGCAGCACGTCCGTCCCCGGCCTGGCCGCCAAGCCCGTCATCGACTGCGACATCATCGTCGGCGAGGCGCACGTGGACGCGGCGAGCGAGGTCCTGGTGTCGCTCGGATTCGTGCCGCTGGGGGAGCTGGGGATCCCGCAGCGGTGGGCGTTCAGAGCGCCCGAACGGCTGTCCGGCACCCACACCTACGTGATCGTGGACGGCAGCCTGTCGTTGCGCAACCACCTGGCCCTGCGCGAGGTGCTGCGGTCGGACGCCTCGCTGCGCGAGGAGTACTCCACCGTCAAGCGGGCTGCCGGCGCCCGCGCCGCCGACACCGACGAGTACGGCCGGCTCAAGACCGACATGGTGCAGAGGATCCTCGCGGCGGCGGGGCTGACCGAGGCCGAGCGGGCATCCATCGCCGGCAACCAGGTGCCCTCCCACACCGAGCTGCCCCGCTAGAACGAGCCTCACCCGCGCCGTCGGTAGGCCCCTGGCGCGGTTCCGAACTCCCGCTTGAACGCGTTGGCGAACGCGAACTCCGAGGCGTAGCCCACCCGCTGGGCCACCGAGTGCAGCGAGCTGTCGGTCTCGCGGAGCAGCCGGGCGGCGGTGGTCAGCCGCCACCAGGTGAGGTACGCCAGTGGCGGTTGCCCGACGAGGGTGGCGAACCGGCGGGCGAACGCGGCCCGGGACAGTCCCGCCTCGGCGCCGAGGCTCTCGACGGTCCAGGGACGACCGGGGTTGCGATGAATGGCCGACAGTGCCGTACTGACAGGGCGATCCCTGAGCGCGGCTGCCCATCCGGTGCCCTCGTCGCAGTCCTGATCCTCCGTCCACGCCCGAAGGACGAAAAGCAGCAGCATGTCGAGCAGCGCGGGTATCGCCGCGTCGGTTCCGGGCCGCTGGTCCTGCACCTCCCGGCCGAGGAGGTCGATGGCCGCGCGCAGCGAAGGATGGTGACCCAGCCTGGCCGGCAGGTGAACGTACTCCGGCAGCTCCAGCAGCATCGGATGGGCCCGTGAACGGTCCAGCCCGTACGCCCCGCAGAGGAGCACGGTGGTCAAGCCGTCGCCGTCGGCGGCGGTGTCCGCGGCGGTGTCCGAGGCGGTGTCGGCGCCGGAGAGGGGAGTCGTGGCGCTGTCGGCCAGCGCGTGTCCGGCGCCCCGCGGTGTGAACACCACGTCGCCGACGCCGAGCGCGACCGGCTCCGCCCCGGACGGGAGCAGGACGGCGGATCCCTGCAGGATCACGTGAATCCCCGATCCCTGGACGGGTGAGTACGAGCGGCGCCAGGGAGCGCGGTGGGTGATCAGATACGACGCGGGTTCTCCCGTCCGCATCGTGGCGACCAACTGGCTGAGCGCGTCCACGCCCGTCAGCGTATCTCCGTCTGCCCCGGACCTGGTCACGAAGACGCTCGAGTATGGCCACGAGACTTTCACGCATGGGACGTCTTCCCCGTGGTCCGTACGGTCGAACCCATGACCAGAGTGGGAATCATCATCGGAAGCACCCGGCCCGGGCGGAACGGCGAAGCCGTGGGCCGCTGGGTGCAGGAGGTCGCAAGCGCTCACGGCGGCGGGGAGTACGAGCTCCTCGACCTGGCGGCCTTCGACCTGCCGCACCTGGACGAGATCGTTCCGGCCGCGGCGGGGCAGTACGCCCTCCAGCACACGCGGCGCTGGGCGGAGACGATCCGCGGCCTCGACGCCTTCGTCTTCGTCACGCCGGAGTACAACCACTCGATGCCCGGCGTCCTGAAGACGGCTCTCGACTTCGTGTACGCGGAGTGGAACCACAAGGCCGCCGGCTTCGTCGGGTACGGCGCCGACGGCGGGATCCGCGCCGTCGAACAGCTCCGCCAGGTGATGGCGCATCTGAAGGTGGCCGACGTCGGACCACAGGTCACGTTGTCACTGTGGAACGACTTCGTGAACATGAGCGAGTTCCGGCCCGATCCTCGGCACGAGGCAAGCCTCACGACCATGCTCGACGAGCTCCTCAGCTGGGCTCGCGCGTTGCGCTCGGTGCGGAACGAGACGGTGCCGGAGCCGGTGGGCTAGTCTCCCCGGGCATGGAGCCTGGACACCACGAGGCCACCGGACTCACGGACGCGGATCGCGGCTACCTGCGCCGGTGTGTCGACCTGGCGCGGGAAGCGCTGGACGACGGTGACGAGCCGTTCGGTTCCCTGCTCGTCGACGATCAGGGAACCGTCCTGTACGCCGACCGCAACCGCGAGAAGGGCGGTGACGAGACTCGGCACCCGGAGTTCGAGATCGCCAAGTGGGCGGCGTCGAATCTCTCACCGGAGCAGCGCCGCGACAGCGTCGTCTACACCTCCGGGGAGCACTGCCCGATGTGCAGCGCGGCTCACGCCTGGGTGGGCCTGGGCCGGATCGTCTACGCCACGAGCACGCAGCAGCTGGTCGCCTGGCGGACCGGATGGGGTGCGCCACCAGCGCCCGTCGCGCCGCTTCCGATCACCACGGTCGCGCCCGGTGTCCCGGTGGCCGGCCCCGATCCCGAACTCGCCGACGAGGTCCGCGGCCTGCACGCCCGGCCGCTGGGGGTGCAGGAGTAGTTCGTACGCCTGCGGGCGTCGGGCCGCAGCACCCGGCGTACTCGCCGGGCCAACTCACCGGGTTCCGCCTGGAAGATTCGTACCCCAGCCCGAGAGACTACGGCGCACTCCTTGTGCGAGCGCCATGTCTCGATTCTGGCACGCGGTGTTAACGGTACGGACAAACGCGGCGCTGCCCGCCCCACGTCGCTTGACGGTCGTCCGCTGCAGGCTCATCCTCGCGGGCACGTGGAGCGGACGCGGTGTCGTCGCGCGGCTCCGAAGGGGTGTGACATGACAACCGATCCCACCGCCGCCGGCGCTCGTGAGCTGATTCGGCGTACCGACCTCTATCTGCGGCTCGGGATGGTCCTGCTGGTGTTGTTGCTGGCCGCCGCCATCACACTGGAGCGGTTGCGGTACGGCTCGCTGCTGGACTCCGTCAGCGCCTACTACTACACGCCCGCGCACGCGGTCTTCATCGCCTGTCTGTGTTCGCTGGGGGCGTGCCTGATCATCTATCCCGGGCGCACGGGGTTCGAGGACGTGATCCTCAACGCGGCGGGGTTCCTGGCGTTCCTGGTGGCGTTCGTACCCACCAGCCGCGGTGCGGCCGAGTGCGACCCGCGGCGCGCCTTCTGCGACATCCCGTCCTCGACGATCGCGGCGAACGTGGCCGCGGTGTTGTTCGTCGGCGGTCTGGGCCTGCTGGTCGCCTATCTCCCACGGGGTCCGCGTACGCGCAGGGGTGCCTCACGGGAGGTCGCCAACCTGCACGCCAGGATCGCGCTCCACGTGCTCACGATCGGGTACGTGCTGTTGCTGGCCGGCTTCTTCGCCGACCGGCTCGCCTTCCTGCGGATGGGGCACGGCTGGTCCGCCCTGGTGTTGTTCGCCGGCCTGATCGTCGTGGTCGTCAACTCGGGCTTGCACTCGGATCGTCAAGGAGGACGGCGCGTCTGGTACTGGGTGATCCTCGCGGCCGTGCTGCTCGCGATGGTGGTCATCTGGATCGCCGGGAAGCGCGGCGCCATGGAGCACTGGGTCTTCGTGGAGGAGTCCATCGTGATCGGCGGCTTCACCATCTTCTGGATCACGCAGAAGGTGGCCGAGGTCTGGGTCGGTCCCGAGCCCGATCCTGAGTCCGGTGCCGAGCCCGGTTCCGAGGCAAGGGTCCTCGCGTGACGTTCCCCTCGCCGGCATGACATCCTCGGCAGGGTGAGAGGACAGGGCGAGCGGGCCGGAACCCTGCTGGTGGCCGGCACGACGTCCGATGCGGGCAAGACGGTGGTCACCACCGCACTGTGCCGGGCGCTGCGGCGGCGGGGCTGCCGGGTGGCGCCGTTCAAGGCGCAGAACATGTCCAACAACTCGATGGTCACCGCGGACGGTGCGGAGATCGGCCGCGCGCAGTGGGTGCAGGCGGTGGCGGCCGGTGCGGAGCCGGAGGTGGCCATGAACCCCGTACTCCTCAAGCCCGGCAGCGATCTGCGCAGTCACGTGGTGGTGATGGGCCGTCCGTACGGCACACTCGACGCTTCGGACTTCCTCGGCGGGAGGGGCGCGCTGGCCCGGGCGGCGTTCGAGGCTTTCGACGATCTGCGCGGGCGCTACGACGTGGTGGTGTGCGAGGGCGCGGGCAGCCCGGCGGAGATCAACCTGCGCCGGTTCGACTACGTGAACATGGCGCTGGCCCGGCACGGACGCACCCCCACGATCCTGGTGGGCGACATCGACCGGGGCGGGGTGTTCGCGTCGATGTACGGCACGCTGGCGCTGCTGGAGCCGGCCGACCAGGCGTTGCTGTGTGGGTTCGTGGTCAACAAGTTCCGTGGCGACGTGGGCCTGCTGCGACCCGGGCTGGACAGCCTGGAGGAGCTGACCGGGCGACCGGTGCTGGGCGTGCTGCCCTGGCAGCAGGGTCTGTGGCTGGACTCCGAGGACGCCCTCGCACTGGAGTCCCGTCCCCGGCCGGACTTCGCGGCGCCTGGTGAGCGGCTGCGGGTCGCGGTGGTGGTGCTGCCGCGGATCAGCAACTTCACCGACGTCGACGCGTTGTGCCTGGAGCCCGGCCTGGACGTGGAGTTCGTACGCGACGCCCGCGCGATGGGCTCACCGGACGTCGTGGTGCTGCCGGGCACGCGGGCCACGCTCGACGACCTCGCCTGGCTGCGGCAGCGAGGGCTGGCCGACGCGATCACCGCCCATGCCGCCCGCGGCGGGGTGGTGCTCGGCATCTGCGGTGGGTTCCAGATGCTCGGCCGCGAGGTGCGCGACCCGGACGGAGTGGAGGGACCGGCCGGTGCGCGTGCCGACGGGCTCGGCCTGTTGGACGTACGAACTGTCTTCGGCCCCGACAAGGTGCTCCGGCTGCCGACCGGTGAGGCGCTCGATGCGCCGGCCGACGGTTACGAGATCCACCACGGCCGGGTCACGCTCGGGTCGGACGAGGCATTCCTCGGTGGCGCTCGGCGAGGCTCGGTGTTCGGGACCATGTGGCACGGCAGCCTGGAAGGCGACGCCTTCCGCCGTGCCTGGCTCGGTGAGGTGGCATCAACCCTCGGGCTGGACGTCGCGCTGGGGGAGGTCAGCTTCGCCGCGGCCCGTGAACGCCGCATCGACGACCTCGCCGACGCCGTCGAGGAGCACCTCGACCTCGATGCCGTCGTACGCCTGGTCGAGGACGGGTCGCCCGCGAACCTTCCAGTGGTGAAGGGTTCGCTGGCATGAGGAAGTCACGCGAGAGGGCTGGTGCGTAACGGAGCGCTGAGCTCACCGGGGAACACGACGGCCGCTCAGAACGGTGGTAGGTCACCTTCGGGCGTTCCCGTCCTTGTCCCGGCGGTGGCGGTTGCCGGTTCGGCTGGTGCCACGGGGTCGGTGAGGGATGGTGCTCCGCTGCGGTACTGGCGGCCGTAGGGGTCAGTGAGGGTGTGTTCGCCGGGTCCGGTCTGTTGCAGTTTCCACTCGCGTTCTGTCTTGGCTTTGTGGTGGCGCGGGCACAGGGGCGCGATGTTGTCCACGGACGTCGAACCGCCGTCGGCGTGTTCGGTGTTGTGGTCCAGGTGGCAGGTCGCTGCCGGTCGTCGGCAGGTGGTCCACACGCAGCGTTGGTCGCGGGCGTGTACGAGTTCTGCCTGCAGTCCGCGCAGGAACCTCGCCGGTAGCGGATGCAGGTGCAACAGGCGTCCGGTGACCGGGTGGGTGACCCCGACACTGAAGCGGGCTTCGGGGTTGGTGAGGTTGTTCGCCACCAACCTGGTGGCTACCTCGGTGATGATGGGTCCGAACCCGCCGAGTTCACCCGGTTGGGTGGACAGTCCCATCAAAGTGGTGAGCGGGATGTTCAGCTGGATCTTCGAGCGCGTTCGTATCGCACCCCAGCTCGGCTGCGTGGAAGACCAGGGCGGCAGTGTGGGTGGTGGTGGCGGGTTGTCCGTCGGCGGATCGGGCGGATCGGGCGGATCGGGCGGATCCGGTGGGTCTGGCGGTCCAGGCGAGTCGGTCGTCTCGTCGGGTCGGCGGTTCAGCTGTGGGATCTCCCCTGCAGGCCGAGGGCCGGTGGTGGAAGTGGCGGCATTCTCATCGGTCGAGTTGTCTTCCGCCGTGTTCTGCTCGGCTGCCACGTGGGCGGCGGTGTCGTGAACCGGGACGCCGTTCCTCGCGGCCGCGCCGCACACGGTGCACCTGGGGACCGGCGTCGGGGAGCAGTCACCGCACTCACACCAGCTGTCGTGCAGGGCGTGGTCGGGGTACCGATGAACGGGGCAGTGCTCCTGCTCGCCCTGCTCAGTCTCGCCCTGAGCCTGCTCCTCCGACCGCTGCTCCGACTCACCTTCGGACTGTGACTCGTCGTCGGTATCGGCGTCGGCCTGCCCCTGCGGGACGTTGCCGTGCGCGGCACGAGCCTGCGCGGTGTCGTCCTCCGCGGGGTGGTCCTGCCCAGCCACGTTCGGCGCGGCTTCGTCCTGCGCCGACCGATTCTTCGTGTTCTTGCTCTGACCGGGTTGGGCGGGGGCTGAGCAGTCGATGATGTCGGCGGCGCCGCTGAGCAGGGAGTAGGCCACGTCCGCACGCAACTGGCCCAGGTTGCGCGGGTCGCCGGTGGACTTGACCGCGCGGGCGATGGCGTCGACGTAGCCGTACGCCTCAGCTGCCTGGTCGGCTGACAGGCCCCGGATGGACAGGTCGGCTACACCATCGACAGACGGCCAGATCGCCACGTCACGGTCTGATCGCTTGGCCTTGTGCCGCTTGGCCGCTGCTTCGGGATCGGCCTTGACCACCTCGGCCTCGACCTTCGCCCGCAACAACCCACCCCGCAGCTCCAGCACCTTGGGGAAGAGGGCGTCCTCGATCGCTCCCCACAGGTCGGGCTTGGCGTCGGTGATCCGGTCGATAATGATGCGCACCTCGTTGAACTCCAGGTGCCCACTCGCCAAAGCCTCACGCACCTGCGGCAGCCGAGGCAGCGCAGCGGCCGTCACCACGTACTGGTGGGCCCGGTAGCCGCTCCACCCCAGCAACGGCTCCAGGATTTCCGGCGTCATCAGTTCCGGAGTGACACTGCGTTCGGCCGGATCGTCGGGCATGCCGTTGGGGGCGTAGGTCAGTTCGTTCACCGCGGCCAGGCAGGCGGCTTCCGTCCAGCACCCCTGCCGCCGCGTCCCCTTGACGAACTCCTCCAGTTCGTACCCGTTGCACGCGGCCAGATCGACCGAGGCGATCGCCGCCGCCAGCTCCGGCCCGCCCGGCAGGTCAGCGAACCCCGCAGGCAGCACCCGACGACGACCCGGGCCTTCACCCGGGTCGTCGTCGGAGCACTCACCGGCGTCGCGCATGTGTTCGAGTCTACCGAACAAGATCGACAATTGCGCACGGGAAACAGCTTGTCCACAAAGGAATCTGCGTCAACCGCAACTTGCGCGAGAGGCGGGTTCACCCTCTCGCGTACGGCCTCCCTCGGACGGCCGGTCCAGCCCCGGCCGGTACGAATCCACACCCGCAGCCGAGAGCGGCCCTGCTGAGACTGCTGGAAGCGGACACACCGAGCGACAACGCAAGGCCGAGCCTGCTTGGATTGGCGTACCGACACGATCAACCGGTCGACTTCGCGAGTCTCGTCGGCCACGACCCAGGTGAGGAGTGGTTCGGTGAGTGGTCTTGCGACCGAGTTCGCCGCCAGGATTCGTCGACGGGAAGGGGCCATCGGCTACTGGTCGGCCATCGATGCTCCGGTCGCGACCGAACGCATCGGCCGGCTCGGGTACGACTACGTGGTGCTCGACGGGCAGCACGGCCTGATCGGCTACTCCGGGATCCTCAACGGCCTGATGGCCATCGACGCCGGCGCGCAGGCGGTCGGAATGGTACGAGTGGAGGACAACCACCTGACCCCGATCGGCCGCGCGCTCGACGCCGGTGCGGCCGGAGTGATCGTCCCACTCGTGAGCACCCCGGCCGAAGCGGCTGCCGCCGTAGGCGCCACGCGGTATCCACCGCTCGGCAGACGTTCGTACGGACCGATGCGGTCGGGTCTGCGGATCGGTCCACGCCCGGAGGAGGCGAACGCGGACACGCTGGTGTTCGTGATGATCGAGACCCGCGAAGGGCTGGAGAACGTCGAGGCGATCTGCCGTACGCCCGGACTGGACGGCGTCTACGTCGGGCCTTCGGATCTGGTTCTGGGGCTCGGAGGAGCGTTCCCGGGAGACCCGGCCGTGGCCGACGAGTTCGAGACCGCACTCCGTGCCGTGCGGGACGCCGCGAAGGCGGCCGGCGTCGCCGCCGGGATCCACACCCACGACGGCCAGGTGGCCGCGAAACGGCTGGCCGAGGGGTTCACGTTCGCCAGCGTGGCCTCGGACCTGCTGCATCTGGAGCAGGCGGCCGGCGCGCACCTGTCCGCGGCGCGCGGCGGAGGGGCCGACCGCTGACGTCAGTGTCCGCCGGTGGACGAGCGCCCGTGGGTTCGTGAGCGCCGAGCGGGTGCGAGGTCCTGGGTCCCCACGACGCGCAGCAGGGCCAGGGCCTCTGCCTCGGAGGTGCCCGGCGCCGCGGAGTAGACGACCAGCAACTGGTCGGACTCGGGGATGTGGAGGGTGTCGCACTCGAGCGTGAGTTCGCCGAGAGACGGATGGGCGACCGTCTTGGTGTGGCTGCGCCAGGTGGACGCGTCGACGTCGGCCCACAGTCCGCGGAACTCGGCCGAACCCTTCCGCAGGTCCCCGATCAGCCAGCGCAGGTCCGGGTCGTCGGGGTAGCGGCCGGCCGCGGCGCGGAGGTTCGCGACGGTCTGGGCAGCGGTCTGGGCGCGTTCCTCGGCGGAGCCGCCGATCACGCTGCGCGGCGGCTCGTCCAGGTCGGGCAGGAACCGGAGCCGGGCCTGGTTGCGCCGCTCCGGTGCCAGGGCCGACCAGTCGCCGAGCAGCGCCGACGACATCGCGTTCCAGGCGAGGATGTCGCTCTTCGCGCTGAGCACCATCGCCGGGAGGTCGGTGAAACGGTCGATGAGGCGCAGGACGCCGGGGCGTACGTGCATGTCGATCCGGCCCTTCCGCGGCGGCGTACCTCCCGCGACGTGGAAGAGATGATCACGTTCGTCGGTGTCCAGCCGCAGCGCCCGGGCCAGTGCGGACAGCACCTGCTCCGACGGCTGCGGCCCACGGCCCTGCTCCAGCCGTACCACGTAGTCGACGCTGATCCCGGCGAGCTGGGCGAGTTCCTCCCGCCGGAGCCCGGGCACGCGACGGTGCCGGCCCACCGGCAGCCCCACCTCGCCGGGGCCGACGCGCTCGCGGGCGCGCCTGATGACCCGGGCCAGTTCCTCGCGGTTCACCCTCACCCGTCCAGCATGCCCACGGCCACCGGGCCGCGCCAGCCGCGGGGGTGGGACTGCCGGTCCCACGATCAGCCGGTCCTGGCAGCTCTTTCCCGGCAGCCGCAGGGTGGATCCATGACCGAGAAGCGAACGCACAGCGAGAACGACAACACCAGCAGCCACGACCGCACCACCGTCCTGGTCACCGGCGCCAACAAGGGCCTGGGCCTGGAGACCTCCCGCCGGCTGGCCCTGCTGGGCTGGACCGTCTGGATGGCTGCCCGCGACGAGCAGGCCGGCCTTGACGCCGCGGCCAGGATCAGGACAATCCAGCCGGATGCCGACGTACGCCCCGTCGTGCTTGACGTCACCGATGACAAGTCCGTCTTGACGGCGTACGACATCGTCGCGGAGTCGGGCACCGGACTGGACGTCCTGGTCAACAACGCCGGCGTGGCCGGTTTCCACAAGACGACACTGGAGACCGTGCCCGCGGACTTCCTTCCGGTGTTCGGCGTGAACGTGCTCGGCCCGGTGCGGGTGACGCATGCCTTCCTGCCGTTGCTCACCGCCTCGCCAAGCCCTCGGCTGGTGATGGTGTCCAGCGGCCTGGGATCGATCGCCCTGGTCAACGATCCCGAGCGCACCGAGTCGGGCGTACCGGGGATGGTCTACCAGTCCTCCAAGGCGGCGCTGAACATGATCGCCAACCAGTACGCCAAGGCACTGCCGGGCGTTCGGGTCACCACCGTCGACCCCGGCTACACCGCCACCGATCTCAACGGGCACCAGGGCACCCAGACCGTCACCGAGGGCACCGACGCGATCGTGACCGCCGCGTCGGCCGACACCGTGGCCGGCCCGCACATCGACCGGCACGGCGCGATCCCACGCTGATCACCGCTGATCCACGTTCAGGCTCGACCTCCGGCGACCCCTGCTACCGACCGTCGCCGACGAGATGGCGGGCGTGGAACCCGAGCAACCGCTCGGCCCTGGTGATGACGTACGGCGTCTGCCGCCCGACCAGTTCGGTGCGTACCTCGCTGGTCGGGTGGTAGCGCGCGACGAGTTCGGCGGTCGGCCGGTCGGCGAGGGTGTCGGGCGCCATGACGTACACCGGATGAAATCCCGGCACGTCACTCTCCACCCCGAGCCGGATCGCCTCGGCCGCGTCCCGCAGGTCGAGGTAGGCCCACAGTTCGCGCACCGCCTCCGCCGGGTCGGCGCGTACCTGCGCGGCGCGCTCGGCCAGTGCCTTCGCGTGGGTGGTGAACGGGAAGCGGTAGGCGAGGATCGGCATGTCGAACCGCCGGTGGATCATCGCCGCGGTGGCCTCGTCCACCTGTTTGGACAGGCCGTAGGATTCCTCCGGCCAGAACGGATGGTCCTCGTCGATCGGTACGTACGCCGGGGAGTTGACCTCGCGGGCCCACGCCAGCCCGAGCGCGGAGACGCTGGAGGCGATCACCGCCCGGCCCACCCCGGCCTCGGCGGCGTACTGCAGCACCACCAGCGTCGCGCAGGAGTTGTTGACGAACACGTCCTCCGGCCGCCCGAGTGGTGCGGGTGTCGCCGCGAGGTGCACCACGGCGTCGACGCCGTCCACTGCCGGCGCTACCGCCGCCGGGTCGGTGGCGTCCCCGCCTAGGACCTCGACGCCGGCGGTCTCCGGCGGGGTGTCGTCCTCGCGTATCAGCGCCCGCACCTCGTGCCCGGCCTCGACCAACCGGGCGGTGGCCGCTCCACCGATGGCACCGCCGGCCCCCGTGACAAGAATCCTCATGGCTTCCTCTGCTCCTCGGCCTGTCGCTGACGCGGCTCCGCCCCGGTGCCCTCGATCCATCCCGTGACGCGGAACCACTCCGGTCGCCCCCGTCCGTTCCTACTACGGGCCGGGGGACACGTCCATGACAGGGATGGGAGTGATCCCTACTGCCCAGCCGTGGGCCGTTCGGCCCACGTCAGCCCTTCACGGCACCGAGGATGATGCCCTTGACGAAGTACCGCTGAAGGAACGGATAGGCGAGCAGAATCGGGACGGTGGAGAAGATGATCGTCGCCGCCCGGATGTTCTCGGCCGAGATCACCATGCGCTGCAGGTCTTGCGTGGGCGCGTTCATCCCGCCCATGCCGAGCATGCTCTGGTCGATGATGATGGAACGCATCACCACCTGCAGGGGCCACTTCGAGCTGTCGGTGAGGAAGAACAGGCCGGTGAAGAAGTCGTTCCAGTGCCCGACGCCGTAGAAGAGCCCGATCGTCGCCAGCACCGGCTTGGACAGCGGCAGGACGATGTGCCACAGGACCTGCAGATCCGAGGCGCCGTCGATGCGCGCGGACTCCTCGACCTCTGCCGGGATGCTCCAGAAGAAGTTCCGCATCAGGATGAGATTGAACGGCGACACCAGGCCGGACAGGACCAGCACCCACACGCTGTTGATCAGGCCCAGGTTCTTCAGCAGGAGGTACGTGGGGATGAGACCCGCACCGAACAGCATCGGCACGATCACGATCCACATCAGGAGGCGGTACCCCGGAATGTAGGTCTTCGACAGCCCGTACGCGGCGGTGGTGGTGAAGAAGAGGTTCAGACCAGTGCCCACCAGGGTGGCGAACACCGTGATCCCGAACGACCGCATGAGCACCGGCGTCTCGAAGATGTAGTGGTACGCCTCGATGGTGAACCCACTCGGGAACAGCATCAACGGATGGGCTGCGATCCCCACGCTCGAACTCGCCGACCGGGCCAGCATGTTGAGCATGGGCAGCAACGTGAGCAGGCCCAGCACGACCAGGACGACGTGAATGAGGGTGTCGGCCCACCACGGGTTGCGGTCGAGCTGGCTGCGTCCGCTCGGGGCCGTGACCGCGGTGCCGCGTACGAGCTCGGCGTCCGAGGATCCGGCAACCGGCGACGCGGCATCCGGTGACGGCGATCCGAGTGGCTGGGTGCGTGGTTCTCGTGAGCTGGTCACCATATCGATCTCTGCCCCATTCTGCGCAGCACGTGGTTCGCGGTCACGATCATCACCAGGCCGACGACACCCTTGAACAACCCGACCGCCGTCGCGGTCTCGAACTGCGCGTCCAGCAGCCCGATCCGGTACACGTAGGTGTCGATGATGTCGCCGACGTCCAGGACGGCTCCGTTGTAGAGCTGGAAGATCTGGTCGAAGCCTGCGTCGAGCAGGTTGCCGAGCGACAGCACCAGGAGCACGGCCATGACGGGACGAAGGCCCGGTAGCGTCACGTGCCAGATCTGGCGCAGCTTGCCTGCGCCGTCCACGCGCGCCGCCTCGTACAACTGCGCGTCGATGCCGGACAGCGCGGCGAGGTAGATGATCGCGCCCCAGCCGAACTCCTTCATGATGCCGGTGAGGACGACCACCGAGCGGAACGTGTCGGGGTTGGTGAGGAAGTTGACGCGGTGCCCGCCGGCGTCCAGCAGCAGGGTGTTGAGCAGTCCGCTCGGACCGAGGATGTTGATGACGATGCCGGCGAACACCACCCACGAAAGGAAGTGCGGGAAGTAGGTGACGGTCTGGATGCTGCGCTTGAACCACCGGGTGCGTACCTCGTTCAGCAGCAGCGCGAAGATCAGCGGCACGGGGAAGCCGAAGAGGATGCGGTAGAAGCTGATGAGGAGTGTGTTGCGGATCAGCTGGGGGAACTTCTCCGAGGAGAACACCGTGCGGAAGTTGTCCAACCCCACCCAGGGGCTGTCCCACATCCCGCCGAACACCTTGAAGTCCTTGAAGGCGATCTGCAGGCCGACCATCGGCAGGTAGGCGAAGATCACGAAGTAGACGAGGGTGGGCGCGATGAGCAGGTAGATGGTGCGGTATTGCCAGATCCGCGCCGCCCTGGAGCGACGGGCGAGTCCTACGGGGGCGGCTCGCGCGACCGTGCGCATGCTCATAGGGATGCGTACCGAGGCTTGGACTTGTCCTTCTGCAGCCGATTGACCTCGGCGATGATCGTGTCACCGCCCGCGGCGCGCCACTTGTCGACGGCCCGTAGCCAGTCCTGACGCGTGGCCTTGTGGTTGATGATGGTGCTCTGCGTCGGCTTCTGCAGCAGGTCCTCGAACAGCTGCGTCCCCTTCTTCACCTCGGTGGGGGACATGACGGTCGGGTCGCGGTAGTCGGTGTACGCCTTGGCGGTGTACTCGGCGAACTTTCCCTTGACGTAGTCGAACCGGTCGGCGACACCGGAGGCCTCGAAGCCGAGCTTCATCGAGTCCCAGTCCAGCTTCTCGTCGTACGGGTCCAGGAAGTGCAGCGGCTCCTGCTGAGGACCCTGGTACGCCTTGTCCCGTTCGTTGTCCGGGATGGGCACCCGCTTGCCGTCCACGACCTTGTACGTCTTTCCGGCCACTCCCCAGCGGCGGAACGTCGACCCGTCCGTGAGCGTCCAGTCGAGGAAGCGGAAGAACCCGTCGGCGTCCTTGATCTTCGCCGACACGTAGAACCCGCGGTCCATCGGAAACACCACCCTGTTTCCGCCCAGCTCGCCCAGCGGGGACACGACGCCCACCCGCGCGTCGGGGACCACCTTGCGAAGGTCGGAGGAGATGCCGGCGTAGGCGCCCCAGTGTTCGATCGCCATCACGGTCTTGCCGGCCTTGAACTTGTCGGTGGAGAAGTTCGGCTCCTTGGCCACCCCGTAGTCGGGGTCGAGCAGTCCCTTCCTGTGCACGTCCTGCAGCCAGAAGTAGAGGTCGATCTCCTTGTCCTTCATGAACCACGGTATGAGCCGGTGGGCGTCGTCCGGCGCGGGTTCCCAGCCGCTCTTGGCGACTCCGAACGACGTGGCCAGCTCCTTGGCGTGCCACTCGTACCCCATGGTGAACGGCACCAGCTTCGGGTACCTGCTCTTGAGGGCGGACAGCGTGGTGACGAACTCCGGCAGGGTCTTCGGCTCGGACAGGTTCGCCTTTTCGAACAGGTCCTGACGGTAGTAGAGGAAGAACGGAACCTGCGGCCAGATGAGGTTCGGGATGAAGTAGGTGTCCCCGTTCTTGTCCTTCAGCGTCTCCCAGATGGTGTCCGGAACCGCCTTGCGGACCGCGGGATACTTGTCGAGGTACTTGTCGATCGGCAGGAACGCGCCCTCGTCCTGTGCCTCCTTCCAGGTCCCGCTCACCGGGCCGGATCCCCAGATGACGTCGGGGATGTCACCCGAGGCCAGGATCGTGTTCACCTTCGTGTCGTAGTCGATCACCGGGATGATCTGGGCGCGGATGTCGACGTGGGCCTTCTTCTCCAGCGTCCGTTCGTACGCGCCGTTCTTGGTGTACGTCGCAGGGCCCCAGGTGGGGCGCAGATAGCTGAAGGTGGTGACCCCGCCCGATACACCGCTCCCTCCACCGCCGGCCGAGCTGCACGCACTGACCGAGACACTCCCCAGCAGCGCGCCGGCGAGGAACTGACGTCGTCTGAGCATGTCGGATCTCCTAGCGACTTGGCCGGACCGAGCACATGCGAGTGAGACGTGACGAAAGGACCGAGCCTGCTGGTGAGAGGAGAAACCGCCAGGGTGCGAACAGGCTGTGGTCCAGGCGTCTCGAAAAGTAGTAATCGCCATGTCAACATGTCAATGATGGCGTCCGATTCTGCTCGACGGCAGAGTCGCACCCGTGCAGTTGACACAATGAATGCGGCACCAAGTCCGACGCGACGAAGGACACGATGACCGCACACGAGAGCACGCGGCGGATTCCGCTGTACGAGTCGGTGAAGGCGTCCCTGCGTGCGACGATCGCCCGTGGCGAGTACGTTCCGGGGACGCCGTTCGTCACCGAACGCGGGATCTGCGAGAAGTACGGCGTCAGCAAGACAACGGCGGTGCGCGCGCTCAACGACCTGGTGGCCGAAGGCGTCCTGGTCCGCCGTCAGGGCAGCGGGACGTATGTCGCCGAGAAGGAGTCAGCGGCACCCGCGGCCGGCCGGGCGGCGGGCACCTCCGGTCGCCACCCGACGATCGCCTGCGTGCTGCAGGGTCACGGCGGTACGCACGTCGAGCGTCTGCTCGGGGGAGTGGCGGCCACCTGCTCGGCGTTGGGCTACCGCATGTTCCTCGTGTACTCCGACAACGATCCCGAACGCGAGGCGCAGGCACTCCGCCAGGCGCTGGACTCCGAGGTGGACGGCATCCTGCTCTACCCGGCCGAAGGGACCTCCCACGCCGGCCTGTTCGCCGAGATCCGGCGCCGGAACGTTCCGCTGGTCATGATGGACCGCTACCGGCCGGACGTGCCGACGGACGCGGTGGTGGCCGACAACCTCGCCGTCGGCTACCAGGTCACCCAGGAACTCCTCGCTCTCGGGCATCGGCGGATCCTCACGTTGTGGAACGAGATCGACTGCTCGAGTGTCCGCGACCGGTTGACCGGCCACGTCCAGGCCCTGCGCGACCACGGCGTCCCGGTCCGGCCCGACCTCACGGTGCTCCGCAGGTACGAGGGCCGCCCGGGACCCGGCGTGACCGGAACGATCGAGGCGCTGCTTTCGCGGCCGGATCCCCCGACCGTCCTGCTGTGCGGCAACGGCTACACGCTCGCACAGGCGGCCGAGAACGTCGTGGCGCTCGGCATGGAGATCCCGGGTGAGCTCGACCTCGCCGGGATGGACGACTCCGGGCCGTTCAACATCCTGCCGCTCACCGCGGTCGCGGCCACCCTGCCCTCGCGGGAACTCGGCAGCGAGGCGGTGCGGCTACTCCATTCGCGGATCGGCAGCACCGAGCCCTACCGCGACGTCCGCCGGGTCGTCCTCCCGATCGGCGTCCGCACAAGGGATTCGGCGCCGGGTCATCTGCGGGTGCACCAGCGCGGGAAGTGAGCGAGCCCGGGCGGATGATGGACGGATGAAGCTTTCGAACGTGCTGTGGATCGGTGGTCCGGCGGGCGCGGGCAAGACGACCGTGGCCCGTCGGCTGGCGCGGCGGCACGGTCTTCGCTGGTACAACTCCGACAGCCGTACCTGGATCCATCGCGAGCGGGCGCGTGTCGCCGGCGTTCCCGTGCCCGACCGCGGGCCGGCCCACAACGTCTACGACCGCGCGCCGATGATCCTCGACGACCTGCGCGCGTTGCCCGCGACCCCGCTGGTGGTGGCGGAGGGCGGCCCGATCAGCCCGGAGATGGTGTCGACCCCCGGTCGGGCGGTGTGGCTGATGCCGTCACGGGAGGTCCAGCGCGAACGCCTGCGCCGGCGGCATCCGGAGGGCGTACCGGCGTACTACCTGCAGACCTGGGACCGGCTGACCGCGACGCTGGCGAACTCTGCGGCCACCACGCTCGTCGTGGACGACCTGACCGAGGAGGAGACCCTCGCCGAGGTGGAGGCCGTCTTCGCGTCGGCGCTCGCCGAGGGCCCCACGGCCGACGGAGTCGACGAACGCCGCGCTCTCGTCCGGTACGGCAACGACGCGCTGGTCACGCAGCATGCCGGGCCGCTGACCCGGCCCGAGGTGCCGGCCGACCCGGCGACTGTCGTACGGACCTTCGACTGCGAGTGCGCCGACCCGGCGTGCACGTCTTTGGTGGACCTCACCGTGGCCGACGCCGTGGCCGCGGTGTCCGAGCCGGCGCCGTCGATCCTGGCCGCCGGGCACTGACCGGACGGCCGGCGCTCGCGTTCGAGCGCACACAGCGCACACCGTGGGGAGTGGGCCGATGCGACGGCAACTGGCGGGCCGTCGCCGACGTCGCCCCCGCGGACGACCAGCGGCAGTTCGTCGCCGCCCTGGCGGCTCTGGCGCCGCCCTACGACCGGTCCGGATGGTTCTGCTGCGGCACCCTGCCCGGCGGCAGGTACGACGCGATCAGGTGGAGCAGCTGGTCGATGTCCACCGGCTTGGTGACGTAGTCGGTGGCACCGGCCGAGAGGCTCTGCTCCCGGTCACCCTTCATGGCCTTGGCGGTGACCGCGAGGATCGGCAGCTCGCGGTACTTCGGGATCTTCCGGATCGTCGTCATGGTCGCGTTGCCGTCCAAGCCCGGCATCATCACGTCCATCAGCACCAGGTCGACGTCGGTGTCCTGTTCCAGCATGCGGACCGCCTCCACGCCGTTCTCGACGCAGAGGGGGTTCAGGCCGTGCTGTTCCAGGGCGGTGGCCAGTGCGTAGATGTAGCGCGGGTCGTCGTCGACCACGAGGATGTGTTCGCCCTCGAACGTACGGAAGTGCCGCCAGCGAGCCTCCTCCGCCGAGCCCGGCCGCGGTGCGTTTCCGGCGTACGCGGCATGGGCGGAAGGTGAGGGCGACAGGTACTCACCGGAGCCGTTGTGGCCAGTGCCATCGTGCATCCGCCCGTCCGGTGTGCCGGCCGGCTCTTCCTCCTGCCGCTCGGCGCCGGGTGTCCAGGACTCCGGCGACTGCGCGCCCGAGGACGTCGGCTCGCCGCCCGCCGCCTCGGCGTTCTCCTTGTCGGCGGCTCCCATCTCGCCAGTTCCCATCTCGGTGGCTGCCGAGGCGGTGGCTGCCGTCTCGGTCGCCTCCTTCTCCGCTGCTGCTTCCTTCTGAGCTGCTTCCTTCTGGGCTGCTTCCTTCTGGGCTGCTTCCAGCCGCGAGGATTCCGCGTCGGACTTCCTGGGCTCCGACGACCTCGTCTCGGGGACCTTCGTGCCGCCGGGGATCGCCGGCCCGGGTGGCCTGGTCGCCGGGATCGCGGCACCTGACGTCGGCGTACCCCGCATCGCCTGCGATCCCGGGGAGGTCTGGTCCGTCAGCGCGATCTTTTCCCCCATGGGCAGCACGAGGGTGAACGTGCTCCCTCGGCCGGCCTCGCTGAAGACCTGGAGTTCGCCGCCCAGCAGGCGGGCCAGCTCACGGCTGATGGACAGGCCGAGACCGGTCCCGCCGTACTTCCGGCTGGTCGTGCCGTCAGCCTGCTGGAACGCCTCGAAGATGAGCGCGAGCTTGTCCGCGGCGACGCCGATCCCGGTGTCCTCGACGACGAACGCCACCCGGGAGTGCGCGGCCTGCAGCGACGGACTGTTCACCTCGGACTGGCCGACCAGCCGGATGTGCAGCTGGACTCCGCCGCTGTGGGTGAACTTCACGGCGTTGGACAGCAGGTTGCGCAGGATCTGCTGCAGCCGGTGCCGGTCGGTCTGCAGGGTGGCCGGGACCATGGGGGACACCGTCACCGAGAAGTCGAGTCCCTTCTCCGCGGCCATCGGCCGGTACAGCGAGTCCACGTAACCGACGAGGTCCTCCACCGTCACCGGTACGACGAGCATCTCCATCCGGCCGGCCTCCACCTTGGCCAGGTCGAGAACGTCGTCGATCATCTGCAGCAGGTCGGTACCCGCGGAGTAGATCGTCCGGGCGAACTCGATCTGCTGGGCCGTCAGGTTTCCGTGCAGGTCGCTGGCCAGCAGCTTGGCCAGGATCAGCACGCTGTTCAACGGCGTACGCAACTCGTGCGACATGTTCGCCAGGAACTCCGACTTGTACGTCGACGCAAGCGAGAGTTGACGGGCGCGTTCCTCCAGCTCCTGACTGGCCTGCTCGATGGCGATGTTCTTGATCTCGATGTCGCGGTTCTGGCTGGCCAGCAGGGCTGCCTTCTCGGCGAGTTCGATGTTGGAGCGCTGCAGTTCCTCCTGCTGTTGCTGGAGTTGTTCGGACCGGGCCTGCAGCTCCTGCGCGAGCCGCTGGGACTGCGCGAGCGACGCCTCCGTACGCGAGTTCGCCACGATCGTGTTGACGTTGACGCCGATGGTTTCCTTCAGCTGCTCCAGCAGATCCCGGTGCACTGCCGTGAAGTCCTTCACCGAGGCGAGCTCGATCACGCCGAGCGTCTGCCCCTCGAACAGCACCGGCACGAGGATGACGTTGGACGGCATGACCGTGCCTAGGCCGGTGGAGATGCGGGCGTAGCTGGACGCGCCGGCCATCACGATCGTCCGCTTGTCCGCGGCGGCCTGCCCGACCAGCGACTCGCCCAGGCAGAACCTCGCGGGCGGCGCGTCCACCAGGTCGGTGGGGATCGAGCCGTACCCGGCGGTGCGTTCGAGAATCACGTCGGCGTCGAGGTCGCTGGTGGCGAGGTAGAACGAGCCGTACTGCGCGGACACCAGCGGGGCGAGCTCGCTCATGATCAGCGACGCCAGCGCCTTCAGGTCGTGGCATCCCTGCATCAGGCCGGAAATCCTTGCCAGGTTGGTCTTCAGCCAGTCCTGTTCGAGGTTGGAGGTGGTGGTCTCGCGCAGGTTGGCGATCATCTGGTTGATGTTGCCCTTGAGCTCGGCGACCTCACCGGAGGCATCCACGGTGATCTGCCGGGTCAGGTCGCCTTCGGTGACGGCGGTGGCGACGGCGGCGATCGCGCGCACCTGGGAGGTGAGGTTCCCGGCCAGGTGGTTGACGCTCTCGGTCAGCCGCTGCCAGGTGCCGGACACCCCGACGACCTCGGCCTGCCCGCCCAGCTTTCCTTCCGTACCGACCTCGCGGGCGACGCGGGTGACCTCCGAGGCGAACGCCGACAGCTGGTCGACCATCGTGTTGATGGTGTTCTTCAGCTCGAGGATCTCCCCGCGCGCGTCGACGTCGATCTTCTTGCTCAGGTCGCCCCGGGCGACCGCGGTGGTGACCTGGGCGATGTTGCGCACCTGGCTGGTCAGGTTGTTCGCCATGAAGTTCGTGTTGTCGGTGAGGTCCTTCCACGTGCCGGCGACGTTGGGCACCCGTGCCTGCCCACCCAGCGTTCCCTCGGTGCCGACCTCGCGCGCCACGCGCGTCACCTCGTCGGCGAACGCACGCAGCGTGTCGACCATTCCGTTGATGGTCTCGGCCAGTGCGGCGACCTCGCCCTTGGCCTCGACGGTGATCTTCTTGCTCAGGTCACCACCGGCGACGGCGGTTGCCACGGTGGCGATGCTGCGCACCTGGGCGGTGAGGTTCTCCGCCATGATGTTGACGTTGTCGGTCAGGTCCTTCCACGTACCCGCCACACCGCGGACCCGTGCCTGGCCGCCGAGTCGTCCGTCGGTGCCGACCTCGCGTGCCACGCGGGTCACTTCGTCGGCGAACGACGACAGCTGGTCGACCATCGTGTTGATGGTGTTCTTCAGGGCGGAGATCTCGCCTCGTGCGTCGACGTCGATCTTCTGGCTGAGGTCGCCGCGGGCGACGGCGGTGGTGACCTGCGCGATGCTTCGCACCTGGGCGGTGAGGTTCTCCGCCATGATGTTGACGTTGTCGGTGAGGTCCTTCCACGTGCCCGCCACACCCGGCACCTGTGCCTGGCCGCCGAGTCGCCCGTCGGTGCCGACCTCGCGGGCGACGCGGGTCACTTCGTCGGCGAAGGAGGAGAGCTGGTCGACCATCGTGTTGATGGTGTTCTTCAGGGCGGAGATCTCGCCTCGTGCGTCGACGTCGATCTTCTGGCTGAGGTCGCCGCGGGCGACCGCGGTGGTGACCTGCGCGATGCTTCGCACCTGGGCGGTGAGGTTCTCCGCCATGAAGTTCACCGAGTCGGTGAGGTCGCGCCACGTCCCCGCGACTCCTGGTACCTGCGCCTGCCCGCCCAGTCGTCCGTCACTGCCGACTTCCCGGGCGACCCGCGTTACTTCGTCGGCGAAGGAGGACAGTTGGTCGACCATCGTGTTGATGGTGTTCTTCAGGGCGGAGATCTCGCCTCGTGCGTCGACGTCGATCTTCTGGCTGAGGTCGCCGCGGGCGACGGCGGTGGCGACCTGGGCGATGTTGCGGACCTGGCCGGTGAGGTTCTCCGCCATGAAGTTCACCGAGTCGGTGAGGTCGCGCCACGTCCCCGCGACTCCTGGTACCTGCGCCTGCCCGCCCAGTCGTCCGTCACTGCCGACCTCGCGGGCAACGCGGGTCACCTCGTCGGCGAAGGAGGACAGTTGGTCGACCATCGTGTTGATGGTGTTCTTCAGGGCGGAGATCTCACCTCGTGCGTCGACGTCGATCCTCTGGCTGAGGTCGCCGCGGGCGACGGCGGTGGCGACCTGGGCGATGTTGCGGACCTGGCCGGTGAGGTTCTCCGCCATGAAGTTCACCGAGTCGGTGAGGTCGCGCCACGTCCCCGCGACTCCTGGTACCTGCGCCTGCCCGCCGAGGCGCCCATCGGTGCCGACCTCGCGGGCAACGCGGGTCACCTCGTCGGCGAACGAGGACAGTTGATCGACCATCGTGTTGAACGTGAACTTCAGCTCCAGCACCTCGCCCGACACGTCCACCGAGATCTTCTGGCTGAGGTCACCGCGGGCCACCGCCTTCGCCGCCTGGGAGACGTCGCGCACCTGCGCGGTGACGTTCGCGATCATGGAGTTCAGCGAGTCGGTGAGGTCCTTCCAGGTGCCCGTGGCACCGGGCACCTGCGCCTGACCACCCAGCCGACCCTCGATGCCGATCTCTGTGGCCACCCGGGTGACCTCAGAGGCGAACATCGACAACTGGTCGAGCAGACCGTTGACCGTCCTGCTGAGCGAGTCCAGTTCGCCACCGGCCGGCGCCCTGGTGGCGTGGAAGGAGACCCGCTGGCTAAGGTCACCGTCGGCCACCGCGCCGAGCACCCGGCTGAGTTCCGCCGTCGGCTGCAGCAGGTCGTCGATGGTGTCGTTCACCAGGTTTCCGGCGATCGACCAGCCACCGGGCATGTCGTCCAGGCGTACGCGTTCGGTGAACTGGCCCTCCCGGCCCGCGGCCTCGCGTACCCGCATCAGCTCGCCGACCAGGTCCTGGTTGCGCTCGGCGATCTCGTTGAACGCCGCGGCGAGCTTGGCGGTCACCTCGTTGTCGCCGCCCACGGTGACCCGGCGCCGGAAGTTGCCGTCCCGAAGGTCCTCCATCGCCGCCAGCAGGCGGTCGAGGGCGACATCCTCCGCGTCTCGGGCGCAGCCGCCGCCGTTGCTGCCTTTCGGGGGGTTCGAGCTGGTGGCTTTGCGCCGAGAGCCTGTTGCGCGAGTGGTCAACGCGATCTCCGGGGTGTCTGGGGGTGCGTTCCTCGACCGTTGGGAGCCCTTCGGCCCCCGGCACGGGGATGTCTTCACGGTGCGATCTCCACACCACCTGACCATCTCCTCACCGGCACAGGGCCGAAGGTCCCGAGGTCGCGACGGGTTGGGGGAGATGGGCCGCGGGTCCGCCGACGAGCACTTGGTGGAGCCGGACCGTCACGCCGAGGTGACTCGCGACGGGTGGAGAGGGGGCGGTGGCCGGCTCGCGACCGGCGTTGGCGACTCACTCGCAAGTTAGGCTAGCCTTCCCTTGGGAAAAGGGGTCACCTGTCAAAAAGCCCCGGTCGTTTCGGAGTGGACGAATGCTGGCGAACTACCTGATCGGACTGCGTGAGGGGCTCGAGGCCTCCCTGGTCGTGGTCATCCTGGTCGCCTACCTCGTGAGGTCCGATCGGCGCCGCCTCGTCCCGCGGATCTGGGCCGGGGTGGCGGTCGCCGTCGGCGTCTCGCTGGCGTTCGGCGCGCTGCTCACCTTCGGCCCCCGCGGCCTGAGCTTCGAGGCGCAGGAGGCGATCGGCGGTTCGCTGTCCATCGTCGCCGTCGGGTTCGTGACCTGGATGGTGTTCTGGATGGCGCGCTCGGCGCGCGGACTGTCCTCGGAGCTTCGCGGCCAGATCGACCGTGCGGCCGACGGCGGCCGGGCGAGCCTGGTCGTCGTCGCCATGCTCGCGGTCGGACGAGAGGGCCTGGAGACCGCGCTGTTCCTGTGGGCAGCCACCCAGGCAGCCACCCGGACCGCTCAGGGAACCACCTCCACCGTGGCCCCGCTCGCCGGCGCGGCGCTCGGGATCCTCACCGCGGTGGTCCTGGGTTACCTCATCTACCGCGGAGCGCTCCGGCTCAACCTCTCCAAGTTCTTCACCTGGACCGGTGCGTTCCTGATCCTGGTCGCGGCGGGGGTGGTCGCCTACGGTGTTCACGACCTGCAGGAGGCCCGGGTCCTGCCCGGGCTGAACAGCCTGGCCTTCGACGTCAGCGGCACGATCGCCCCGACCTCGTGGCTCGGCACGCTGCTCAAGGGGACGTTCAATTTCTCACCCGCCACCACCTGGCTGGAGGCCGTCGTCTGGGTCGCCTACGTGGTCCCGGTGATGTACGTGTTCTTCCGCCTGATCCGCCAGAACACCCGGCCCTCCACCGCCGCCGCACCGTCCGCGCCCGCGTCGCCGACGTCGAGCGCCGGCTGACCGCCGGCTCGACCACCTCGTCGGCCCCCGATCCAGACCCGAAGGACCACCCGGCCCATGCGCTTCCCGAAACATCCGGCAGCCTCCGGCGTTCTCTGTGCGCTCGCCGCGACGACCGTCCTGCTCGCGGCGGCGGGCTGCACGTCGAACGAGCCGCGTACGTCGGACGACAAGAGCGACGGCGGGCGCACCAAGGGTGGCATCGCCGTCTCCGCCACCGACGACACGTGCGCGGTGTCCACCACCAAGGCGCCGTCGGGGACGCTGGTGTTCGACGTGACGAACGACGGCAGCAAGGTCACCGAGTTCTACCTCTACCGCGCGGACGGGAAGACGATCGCCGGCGAGGTCGAGAACATCGGCCCGGGGCTCACCCGCCAGTTGGTCGTACGCGCCCAGCCCGGCACCTACACCACGGCCTGCAAGCCCGGCATGTCCGGCGACGGCATCCGGGGGCGGTTCACCGTCACCGGCTCGGGCACGGCGAACGCCGGCGCCGACCAGCGGCTGCTCGACCAGGCGGCCGGTCGCTACCGGGCGTACGTCACCGGCGAGGTGGACAAGCTGCTCAGCGGTACGAAGCAGTTCGTGACCGCCTACAAGGCGGGCCGCTTCGACCGGGCCCGCGAGCTCTACGCGCCGGTGCGCGCGCACTGGGAGCGGATCGAGCCGGTCGCGGAGTCCTTCGGTGACCTCGACCCGAAGATGGACCTGCGCGAGGCGGACCTCGAGGAGGGGCAGACCTGGACCGGCTGGCACCTGCTGGAGAAGGACCTGTGGTGGCCGGCCGGCGCGCCGGCCGCCAAGCGGCTCACCGACACCGACCGGGCGAAGTACGCCGACCAGCTCCTCACCGACACCCGCGACCTGCACCGGCGCGTCGCGACCCTGAAGTACCAGCCGGACCAGATGGCCAACGGCGCCAAGGAACTCCTGGACGAGGTGGCCACCGGCAAGGTCACCGGTGAGGAGGAGATCTGGTCGCACACCGACCTGTACGACTTCCAGGCCAACGTCGAGGGAGCCCGGTTCGCCTTCGACTCCCTGCGCCCCGTGGTGAACAAGAAGGACCCCGCGCTGGGCAAGGTGATCGAGCAGCGCTTCGCCGCCCTGCAGAAGGACCTCGACCAGTACCGCCGGGGCGACGGATTCGTCTCCTACACCGACCTGTCCAAGACGCAGGTCAAGCAGCTGTCGGACTCGGTGAACGCACTGGCCGAGCCGCTGTCCCGCCTCACCGCGACCGTCCTGGTGTGACGACCATGACCGATCACTCCACCCAGGACTCCACCCGGGAACCCGCTCAGGACTCCGGCCAGGACTCCGCTCAGGAATCCCCGCGGAACGGCGTGAGCCGGCGTCGGCTCTTCGGCCTGGCCGGCGCGGGTGCGGCCGTGGGCGCCGCCGGGTTCGCCGGCGGACTCGGGGTCGCACATGCCGCCGAGCCGGATGCCGCCGACCGGGCGCGGTCGTCGGACCGCCCGGTCGACCGCTATCCGTTCCACGGCGCCCACCAGGCCGGCATCGTCACGCCCGCCCAGGACCGGCTGCACTTCGCGGCGTTCGACGTCACCGCGACCACCCGGGCCGAACTCGTCGCGCTGCTGCGGGAGTGGACCGTGGCCGCTGCCCTGTTGACCCAGGGCCGCGAGGTCGGCGGCGGTACGCCGGTTGTGTACGAGGCGCCTCCGTCCGACACCGGTGAAGCGCTGGGCCTGCCGCCCTCGCGGCTGACCCTGACGTTCGGCTTCGGGCCGTCCCTCTTCCGCGACGCCGAGGGGAAGGACCGGTTCGGGATCGACGGCCGGCGGCCCCGGTCGCTGCGGAGGCTTCCGCACTTCCCCAAGGACAAGCTCGACCCGGACCGCAGCGACGGGGATCTGTGCGTGCAGGCGTGCGCGGACGACCCGCAGGTCGCGGTACACGCGATCCGGAACCTGTCCAGGATCGCGTTCGGCACCGCCGCGTTGCGCTGGTCCCAGCTCGGTTTCGGCCGTACGTCGTCCACGTCGACGGCTCAGCAGACGCCCCGCAACCTGTTCGGCTTCAAGGACGGAACCGCCAACCTCAAGGCCGAGGAGGAGCGGCTGGTCGACGAGCACGTGTGGGTGGGGGCCGACGACGACCCGAGGGCACGCTGGCTCGCCGGCGGCTCCTACCTCGTGGCCCGGCGGATCAACATGAACATCGAGACCTGGGATCGTACATCCCTGCGGGAGCAGGAGAATCTCGTCGGCCGGGACCGGGCTGAGGGTGCACCACTGTCGGGTGGGAAGGAGTTCAGCCCACCCGACTTCAAGCTCACGGGATCGGACGGCAAGCCGCTGTTGGCAGCCGACTCCCACGTCCGGCTCGCGCATCCCAGCCAGAACGACGGCGTACGCATGCTGCGGCGCGGCTACAACTTCACCGACGGCAACGACGCGCTCGGTCGCCTCGACGCGGGCCTGTTCTTCGTGGCGTACGTCCGCGATCCCGGCACCCACTACATCCCGATGCAGGCCAGGCTGGCGGCACAGGACGGCCTGATGGAGTACCTCCAGCACCGGGGCTCAGCGCTGTTCGCTGTCCCGCCCGGGGTACGCCGAGGTGAGTACGTCGGCCAGGCGCTGTTCACCTGACCGCTCCGGGACCGGCCCGTCCGTCAGGCCGGCACGTCGGAGTAGTGCGAGGCGTCACCCTTGCGTACGGCACTGCGCACGCCGTCCACGCTGACCGGAACGTCACCGGCCAGCGTGATCCGGTGCAGCAGCCGGGGGTGGTCGTCGTAGTCGTCGACCGCGTAGTGCTGGGTCGCGCGGTTGTCCCAGATCACCAGGTCACCGGGCCGCCAGTTCCACCGGACGGTGTTGTCCAGCCGGGTGACGTACCGCTGCAGGAGTTCGAACAGCTCACGGGAGTCCCGAGTGCTCAGGCCCACGAACCGGCGGACGAAGTGGCCGAGCAGCAGGGACCGTTCGCCCGTCTCTGGGTGGACCCGCACGACAGGGTGCTCGGTCTCGAACTCCTCGTGCCCGAACTCCGAGCGGTACTCCTGTTGCTTTACGTCGATGCCGCCGATTCGCCGCTCGTCGCGCTCGGCCGCGTAGTCGTAGAGGTTGGAGTGCACGGCCCACAGCCGGTCGGCGAGTGCCTGCACAGCGGGATGCAGGATGTCGTACGCCCGGACGGTGTTGGCCCAGACCGTCGATCCGCCGTACGGCGGAAGGACCAGCGCGCGCAGCAGGCTGATCGCGGGAACCCGGTCGACGAACGTCACGTCGGTGTGCCAGCTGTTCGCCTTGCTGTAGTCGGAGTCGATCGGCAGCACCGCGTCGCCGTCTCCGGCCACCGTGGGATGCGGCTTCGTCGGTGTGCCGAGCAGCTGCGCGA
The DNA here is from genome assembly GCF_040610475.1 of Actinopolymorpha sp. NPDC004070. Classification (NCBI taxonomy): domain Bacteria; kingdom Bacillati; phylum Actinomycetota; class Actinomycetes; order Propionibacteriales; family Actinopolymorphaceae; genus Actinopolymorpha; species Actinopolymorpha sp. NPDC004070. The sequence goes on from NZ_JBEXMJ010000016.1 coordinate 98,110, forward strand.
ACGCCCGTTGTCCGGAGTCGTCCAGTTGGTGCTGGTCGCGGAAGAAGACCACCCTGTGCGCCAGGAGCGCCCGCCGGATCTCGGCCACGGTGGCCGGGTCCACGTCCCCGCCGACGCGCACCCCGCCGATCACGGCGCCGATGGTCCCTGAGGTCGGGCGTACTTCGATGTGTTCGTAACCGGTCGTCGCGTCGATCGCGTCGGGACGGTCGGTGGTCTGGCCCGTGGTCAGGTCTGTGAGTGTGGTCATAATCCCTACTATTCCGCTCGGAATTGTCGTTAAACCGGGCTGTCCCGAGTCGTGGACGGCGGTTCGGGCCGTTCTCCCGAGCGCCGGTCGCGAGGAGTGCCGGCGCGGTCGCCCTCCCGTACGACCGGGTGGGTGGGCGTGGTTAGGCTGACCCGACGTGGGGCGAACACCTAGGACTTGCGGTATTTGGAGGTCCCCGATGACCGCGGCGTTTCGATGACGGGCGCGCATCCACTGGACAATCCGGTGTACGCGGCCCTGACCGGGCCGCACGCGCACCTGGCCGAGAGCGTCGGACGGGCCGTTCGGTACCAACCTGATGTCTCGCCGTTCGCCGGGCTGCCCGACCAGCCGTCGGCGGCCGACTGGGCCGACCTTGCCCGGCTGGCCGGTGCCGGGTCGACCGTGACCCTGTCCGGTGGGCACGTCGTCCCGCCGGAGGGCTGGGACGTGGTGCTGCGACTCGACGGTGTCCAGTTCGTCGCGACCCGGGTCGACTACCGTGTGGACGAGGAGGCCGAGCCGCTGGGCGCCGACGACGTACCGGAGATCCTCGACCTGGTGGAGAGGACGCAGCCGGGACCGTTCCGCAAGCGCACCATCGAGTTCGGCGGCTACCTCGGTATCCGTCGCGGCGGCCGGCTGGTGGCCATGGCCGGCACCCGGGTGCATCCGCCCGGGTGGGCCGAGATCAGCGCGGTGTGCACCGACGGCGCGTACCGCGGCCAGGGTCTGGCCGGCCGGCTGGTCCGCGCCGTTGCCGCGAGCATCCGGGCCGACGGGCAGACGGCGTTCCTGCACTCGGCGGCCGACAACGCCTCGGCCGTGCGGCTCTACACCTCACTCGGGTTCGAGCTGCGGTGCGAGACCCCGTTCCTGGTCCTGCGCGTACCGTCGGACGCGGTCGACAGCACGGAGGTGGGTGCCCGGTGACGATCGACGTGGCGGTGGTGGGCGGGAGGTTCGGCGGGGAGTTCCTGCCGCTGTACCGCAGCCATCCGGACGTGGGCCGGGTGGCGCTCTGCGACATCGACAAGGACACCCTGCACGCGGTCGCGGACCGCTACGGCGTCCGTGACCGGTTCGACAGCCTGGACGCGTTGCTGGCCTCCGACCGTTTCGATGCGGTGCACGTCGCCAGCCCGGTTCGCTTCCACGTCGACCAGAGCGTCGCGGTGCTCGACAGCGGCCGGCACTGCGCGTCCGCGGTGCCGATGGCCACGACGCTGGACGGGATTCGCCGGGTGCTGTCCGCGCAGCGATCGTCTGGTCGTACGTACATGATGATGGAGACGATGGTCTTCGGGCGGGAGTTCTTCCACGTCCGCGACCTCTACCAGCGCGGTGATCTCGGTGCGCTGACGTTCCTGCGCGGCGCGCACATCCAGAACCTCGACGGCTTCCCGCGCTACTGGTACGGCTACCCGCCGATGACGTACTCCACCCACGCGCTGTCGCCCCTGCTGGCACTGGCCGGCGCGCGGGTGCGGACCGCCATCGGGCTCGGCTCGGGACGGCTGACCCCGGACCGGCGCGGCGACTTCGGCAACCCCTTCCCGGTGGAGACGGCGCTCTTCCAACTGGACAAGGACGATCTGGCCGCCGAGGTCACGGTGTCGTTCTTTCAGACCGGGCGTACCTACTACGAGGGCTTCTCGGTGTACGGGCACGAGGCGGGAGTGGAGTGGCCGCAGCTGAACGAGGACGACGGGCTGCGGGTGTTCAGGTTGGAGCCGCTCGGCGGCGCTGACGGACCGGGTGGCCGCGGCCGCAGCGCCTCGGCGTCCACCGTGCACCCGCCGGACCGACCGGACCTGCTGCCGCCGGAACTGGCGCCGTTCGTCCGGCCCACGACCTTCGACCCCGGCGACGGTGCGCCGGCGGTGCGGGTAGGCAGCGCGCACGGTGGTTCCCACCCACACCTGGTGCACGAGTTCGTGACCAGCATCGTGGAGTCCCGTACGCCGGTGGTCGACTCGCTGACGGCTGCGGCGTGGACCGCGCCCGGCATCTGTGGGCACGAGTCGGCACTGCGGAACGGCGAGCGGCTGGACATCCCGGACTTCGTTGCAGAGCAGGGAGTACGCACATGAGCCAGCCAGATGTCCCGCCGATCCCGGACGACCCGTTCCACCGGATGCTGCATCACGTCGCGCCGGCCGGACTGTCCGAGGCGACCGCGCAGAGCGCCGGAATGCGGCGGGTGGAGGCGATCAGCGGCAAGTCGGTCGGGTCCCGTCGGTTGTGGATGGGCCAGACGCATGTCGCGCCGTCGACCGCGTCGGAGAACCACCACCACGGGCACTCCGAGACGGCGATCTTCGTGGTGAGCGGACGGCCGGAGTTCGTCTTCCTCGACCTGGAGGGGCCCGAGCCGCGGGAGGTGCGGATCGTGACCGGGCCGGGGGAGTACATCTACGTGCCGCCGTACGTCCCGCACCGGGAGGAGAACCCCGACCCGGAGCAGGAGGCCCTGGTCGTCATCGCGCGTACGACTCAGGAGGCGATCGTGGTCAACCAGCCGGATCTGCGCTGGGCCGGGCCGGTGATGACCAACAGCGAGGACGTCAGGGAACGGTAGCGTCGCTGCCGTCGCTGCCTCTGCTGGTGAACGTAACGCGGCGGAGGCCGTCGAACAGCGGGTGGTCACCGGCGCCCTCGGTCAGCGCCTGGCAGTCGAAAAGTTCGAGTTCGAATTCCTCGCCGGCGATCTTCAGGTGGTGGGTGTGCAGGACGTCGCCTCCGCCGAGGTGCCGAAGGTTCATCGGGTCGAATCCCCTTACTTGCAAGGGCTTCCCGGTAGCGGTGAGCACCACCTTGTCGTCGCGGCCAAGGACGACCTGACGGCAGGAACGACGTTCCTCCCGCAGCGCCGCGACGGCCTCGCGTGCGCGTGCGGCGACTGCCGGTCGGTGGTCGGCGCCGAACTGCCTCGGCGTGGTGTCGGTGAGGGCGGCCCGGAGCAGGTCGTCGGGGTACGACTCGTCGCCGGCCTCCAGCGTCGTCTGCCAGCCGGACGCGAACCGGTCGAGGAGTAGCGCGATCGCCTCGCCGGTCGCGTAGGCGGCACGCCGGATCTCGTCCGGACGTACCGTCTCGGTCAACGGTCGCAGGCACCGTGGGCGGCCGGCGGCCCGGCCCTCCACGTAGTACGCGAGGCCCTCGCAACGCTCCAGGTCACGCTCGTACTGCGCGGCTGCGTCCGTGAGAGTCTCCCGGCGTTCCCCGCGGACGGTCAGGGCGGTCATCGCCCAGCCGGCCGCGGTCTCCATGGTGCCGGCGCCCGAGGTGGACAGAGCAGTGGCCAGCGCTCGGTGGAGGGCCTCGGCCTCCAGGCGGCGCAGCGTGAGCACGTCCGCGTCCTCGACGGGGTAGGTCAGCGCGGCCGACTCGTCCACGAACCAGCCGGGGTGGCGCTGCCGGCAGAAGAGATGGAAGGTCTCGTGCGCGATCTCCGCCTGTACGTCCAGGTCGTCGCGGTCGCCTCGGAGTACCGTCGCCGTGGGCACGCCGCCGAGTTCGGTCGCGGACTGGCCACCACCGCCGGGTGGCGACCGGTGAAGACAAGGGCGCCGTCTGCTCGCGGGTCCGGGTGAAACCCCACCGGCGGGCTCGGGTGCCGAAACAGCCAGGTGTGCTCGCCGTCGTACACCGCGACCGGATAGTCGCCAGGGGAGAAGCCTGGCCAGAGTCGACCCACGAGACCTCCTGCGTCGGCGATCAGTGGATGATCACGGTACTCGGAGGGGAGTGGTGCAGATGACCGGCTCGAAGCGCGCACCGTTGGAGTGGCCCGACTGCCTGAACGCTCGCGACCTCGGCGGTCTGCCCACCCGGGACGGCAGCCGGATCAGGTCCCGCGCACTGATTCGCTCGGACAATCTGACCCGGCTGACCACTGCGGGAGTCGACGCGGTGCGCGCCGCGGGCGTGACCCGGATCGTGGACGTGCGCACGGCCCAGGAGTGCACGGACTTTCCGTCGCCGTTCGCTGGTGAGTCGCTGCTCCTGAACTGCCCGCTCGCCAGGGACGGTGATCCGTACGATCCGGCGTGGCCGATGGAGCGCCAGTACGCGGAGATGCTCGACCAGAACCCCGACCTGCTTGCCGCGGCTGTCGCCGCCGTCGCGGACGCACCCCCGGGCGGTGTGGTCGTGCACTGCCATGCCGGCAAGGACCGGTCGGGCATGGTGGTCGCTTTGACGTTGAGCCTGGTGGGCGTCCCAGCGGATGTCGTGGTGGCCGACTACGCGGCCCTGGACGACCGTATGCGCGCCCATCTCGCCGAACTGGTCCTGCTGGTGGAGGACCCGCTCGAACGTGCCCAGCTCGCCGAGGCGTTCTCGGCTCGCCCCGAGTCGATGCGGTCGGCGCTTGACCACATGGACAGCCGGTACGGAGGAGTTGACTCGTACCTCCGGCTCGGCGGCCTGACCGCCGCGCAGGCCGAGGCGCTCAGGTCGAGGCTTGTCGGTTGGTGACCACGGCCTCGATCGCGGCGACGGTCTCGTCCACTGTCAAGGTGCTGTTGTCAATGACGTGGGCCGGGCGGAATCGCGCCACGCACCAGGCGAAGTCCTCGTAGTTTCCCCGCAGGTCCTCGGCCTTAAGGATGGGCTGACGATTCCGGAGACGATTGCGCTCCAGACATACGTCGAGGCTGGGTAGGAGGATCACCTGCCGGATGTCGAAGTCCGCCAGGGAGGTGTCGCCCGGCTCTGGTGGACACGGTGGTGCGTAGATGTCCACCACGCAGTCGATCCGGTGTTCCCGGTAGATGCGCACCATGGCCTTCCACAGGTCCATGGCGACGTCCCACTGACGTTGGGTTCATCGGTCCAACCGTGCTCAGGGTGGGCCGCACCGGCACGGATCAGCGAGCGCAGGCCATCTGCGTCGATCACTGCCCGGGGTGACGTGCCCCGAGCGGCCCACGCGGCGGCCGCGGTTGATTTCCCCGATCCTGCCGGTCCGGTGAGCATGAGCGTCAGCGGCATGGTGAACGTCTCCCGTCCATGGTGGACGCCTCGCAGTGAAGTAGTCGTCGGACTTGCCAGTCGTACTCTCGGCGCAGACTCGCCGCCACCGGTTATCGCACGTGACCGTCGTTCACGAAGTTCACGATCTCGGGCAGTGGCGGGTCGTAGCCGTCGGAGGTGTCGACCACCAGCGTGGGCATGGGGAGGGAGATCGCAGCGAAGTCGTCGGCCTGCCCCGAGGTCCGTCGATTGCCTGCGGTCGTCGTGTGGGCGGCCTTCCGTACGGGGTTGACGGCGTAGCGTCTGGTGTTTCGAACGCGGGCGACATCGGGAGCAACAGAGCAGCGGATGATCCGAAGGTGCGCGAGGCTCGTCAGCAGCTCGAGGCCGGGCCGCCACAGCCGATCCTGGAAGGCCGCCTCAGCGACCACTGTCGTGCCTGAGCGGAGCAGGAGTTCCAGTACGCCGAAGAACGTCGGCAACGTACGTCTGGTGAGCGGATCGCCGGGCCCCGGACGGAAGCCGGGGTTGGCGTGCACCATGCCCTCCTTGATTTCGTCGCGGCAGATCGCCGGGCAACCCAGTGCGCCGGCGAGTTCGTGCGCGAGAGTCGTCTTGCCGTATCCACCGGACGGCCCGCTGACCGCGACAAGCGTGGGTGCGCCCATATGCCTATGCCCCTGAGCGAGCCAGGGCGTCCAGGGCACGTTGTGCCCGCTCGAGCATGTCGCGCACGGCGTCGCCCCCGAGGTGGTGAGCTGCGAAGCCGAGGTACTTGATGTTGACGCAGGCGGTGGCCCATTGGTACTCGACGTTCACCAGCCGCGGATCCAGTGCCCGGCCCGCGGAGGCTTCCCACGCGTCGGCGTAGACCTCGAACCGTGGGCTGTCAGGAGATACGAGGTTGGCCAGGTCCAGCATCGCGGGGCCGAGCGTGGCGGCTCCCCAGTCGATGATCTTCGATCCGGCGGGCCCGGCGAGGATGTTGTTCGCGTGGATGTCTCCGTGGACCAGGGTGCGGGAGAGCCGCTCAGGCGTACGAACCAGCAGGGGCTCACCTCGCACGCGCCGAACCAGGTCGAGCGCCTCGTGCAGTGGCGCCGGCTCGGACGCGGTGGGAAGCAGCTCGGAAAGGCGCCTGTCGACGTGCCGGAACCCGTTGTCCCACCACGTCCGGTCGACCACCGGGAGGTTCGGCAAGGTGACGTTGACATGACGAACGTGCATTACGGCCAGGGATTGGAGGACGTCGTCGCACACCTCGGCCTCCGACGCAAGTGTGCTGCCGGAATAGAACGGCAGGACCACCCACGGGCCCGCGGCGTCGTTCCCGTCTGCCAGCAACTCCGGAAGCGCGGGCGCCCTCGTATCGGTTACGTCTCGAAGGGCGCGCAACGCGGTGACCTCGGCCGCGGTGGCGTGTTTGCGCAGCACGGCCAGGTCGGCTGTCGAGCCGTCTCCTACCTCGACCAGCAGGTCCAGCCGCTCCACCGACTGCGACGAGTAGCCATGGGTGATGGGTGTACGGCGAACGACCCGGGCAACGGCATCCTTGCCCCACCGGCTCTCCACCCAGTCGACCGTATGACTCGTCCCGTGCGACGCCATCCGCCCAGACTGCCACGGCACCGCCGCGCCTCGCCTCCGCTGGACCGAGGTAGGACATCATGAAGGCATGCGAGTAGTCGTGCTGTCGGACACTCATGCGCCGCGACGGTGGAAGTCCTGCCCGCCGCGGGTGGCCGAGCACCTGCGGACGGCAGACGTGATCCTGCACGCCGGTGACGTGTGCACCCCGGAAGTGCTCGACGAGCTCGCGGCTTTCGCGCCGGTGTACGCGGTGTGCGGCAACAACGACGGACCCGAGGTAGCCGATTGGGGTTCGGGCGTGCCGGAGGTCGTCGAGATCACCCTGGCCGGTGTTCGGGTGGCGATGGTGCACGACAGCGGGCAGGCCACCGGTCGGATGGCGCGGATGCGGCGGCGGTTTCCGGACGCGGACCTCGTGGTGTTCGGGCACTCGCACATCCCCTTGACGCAGACTGAGGACGGCGTACGGATCTTCAATCCGGGCTCACCGACGGACCGGCGACGGCAACCGCACGGAACGATCGGCATCGTCGTCCTCCAGATGGGTCGTGTGAAGGACGCGTCCATCATCGCTGTGACGTAGGCCTGCGGCCTGCCGTCCGGGCGGGCAATGGCTCCGTCACGGTCGTTGCACCTTCTGCTGCGGGTCCACCCACTCCGGCGGGATGTATTCGGGGTGGCCGTGTGCGCCCATGCGGACCGTCCAGCCTCGGTGGTGGACGAAGGTGTGATGGCTCTTGCACAGGAGAACTCCGTTAGCCACATCGGTTGGGCCGAAGTCGTCCCAGGGGTTCATGTGGTGGGCGACGCAGCGGCGTTCGGGGACCTGGCATTCGGGGAAGTGGCAGTGGGATCCGTCGCGGACGGCGAGTGCGCGGCGTTGTGCTTCGGTGAAGAAGCGGTCGGCCATTCCGACGTCGAGGACTTCGCCGTTGCCGCCGAGCACCACGGGGATGATGTTCGCGTCGCAGGCCATCCGCCGGATCGTGGCGACCGAGATCGGCTCGCCGCGTAGCCCGAGGATCCTGGCCGAGCCGCCACCGCCGCACTTGCTGCAGCCGTCGTGCGGGTCGATGGCAGCCTCCGGCCCCGCCGCACTCTCCTGCAGTTTGGTGTCGTCGTCGTCTTGTGCCCCGAGGTCCCAGTCCTCGGGTCCGGTATCTGTTTCCGGGTCGGCTCCGAGACCCGTTCCAGCTTCCCTTCCGGCGTCGGGGTCAGTTCCGGTCTCGGGGGCCGTTCCGGTGGCGGTGTTCGGTTGTGAGTGCTGCCCGGGTGCTCGCGGTTCGGGTACCCGGTCCGCAAGGCGCGCGGTATCCGGTGGTGGTTTCTCCCTGTCTGGTTGGCCGTTCCGGCCGGTCGTCGTCTTCTGGGCATCGGGTCCGCGTACGTCGTCGGGGCCGGCCGCACCCGTCGTCCCGTGCAGGCCGGTCGTCTCGGCCAGATCGGCGCCCATGTGTGGGTCGCCGGGGTCGGCCGGACGGGTTGTCTCGCCGGGGCCGTTCCCCAGGTCCGGGTCGCTGACCTCGTCGTCAACCTCGGGTTGCGAAGCGGTTCCCGCCGTGGCTTCGGTGCTCGCGCTGGGCTCGGCGTTGTCGCTGGGCTCGGTCTTGTCGCTCGGATCGGTGTCCCGGGCGCCGCCGGCGTCGTCGGTCTGCTTGGTGGGCTTGGAGCTGGCAGGCTTGACCTCTTCGGTGGCGCGGCGGCTCGTGTCTGGCCCGGACTGTCCCGCCTCAGAACCCTCGGTGCGCTTGGTGTTCTCGTCCTGGGGCTGGCCCTCGGCCTGGCGCCGGGCTTTGCGTTGGGCTTGGCGTTGGGCGTCGGGGGTCTGGCAGCCGCACGGCATGGGGCGGACTGGGTTGAGGTCGTCGATCGTGCCGTACCCCACGCCGTTCATCAGGTTCTTCAGATCGATCAGGACGGTGACGCAGTCGCGTCCTCGGCCGCGGTTGGGCGAGGCTTCCCATTCAGCCCACCTGGCGACCAACTCCGCGAACGCGTCGCCGCGTTTTTGGTCCAGGGGACGGTCGTCGGGCTCGGGGCGGGTGTCACGGGCAACCAGTGCTTCGATGATCTTGCGGAGTTGTTCCATCTCCAGCACCGGCAGCTTGATCACCACCGTCTCCGACCCGGGGGTACCGTTCGGCGCATACCGCAGGGAGCGGGAGCGTTCTGCGGCGCGTTCGGCATCGTCGAGTTCTTTACCGAGGCGGCGTTCGGATTCCTCCGGTGCCAGGTAGTGCAGCAACGCCCGGCCGAGCAGGCGTACGTCGTCGGGGTTACGCCGCTTGGACTCCGCGATCAGGTACTCCTCGGCCTTGACGCGTTGTTCGAGGCTGATCCACTTGGGCAGGTCCTTGATCGCGCCCGCGATCACTTGCGCGTGCCGGTACGACAGTTCACCCCGAGCGAGTGCCCGCGCGGTGAGGGTCACCGTCCGGTCCAGGTCCCGGGCCAGGGCGACGGTGGCGTAGGAATCCTTCTTCCCCATCCGCTGGGAGTTGCGCAGCCAGGCCGCCGTGGTCGCCGCACCCGTGGTCTTGCCGATGTCGCGGGCCTCGGCCTGGCGAACCCAGGACAGTTTCAGCGCGGCCGCCCGGGATTCCTCGACGGTCAGTTCGCCGATCAGCTCACCGAGGTCACCGGCGTCCAGGCAGCCGGTGGGAGTGGCCAGGGCTTCGTCGAGCCCGGCGCGGAACATGGCGACCGCAGCCCTCAACCGGGCAGCGGCACCACTGCCGCCTGCGCCGGGAAGGTCCTGCGTCGTCGAATACATGTTCGAACTCTACCGGCTGCCACCGACAGCTCGCCCGTTGTCCACAACGCGACCCGAAAACACGCCGATCCGCCATCTGTGGACGAAAACCTGGCACGAGGTCGCGGTCCCGGGCGCCGACGACAAGGACCTCCGGAATGCTGGTCCCAAACGGGGCATCCGGCGGCCGTGCAGCGATCTCCCAGGGCGGCCTACTAGCGTGCAGGAGAAGGAGAGTCCGGCAGAACGGCAGCGCGATCGGCAGGTGGCGACATGGCGTGGTTCAAGCCAGGAGACCTGCTGGACCGCACCTTCGAGGTCGGGATCATCCTCAAGGGCCTGGACGGCCTGCTGGAACTGATCGGCGGGGCCCTGCTGCTGGCGGTGTCGCCTGCCACTCTCAACCATCTGGTCGTCACCCTGACCCAGCACGAGATCTCCGAGGACCCACACGACTTCGTGGCCACCCATCTGCTGCATCTGACGGCCGGTCTTCACCAGTCGACGGTGTGGTTCGGCGCGGTCTACCTTCTCCTGCACGGTGCGGTGAAAGTCGTCCTCGTCGTGGCACTGCTGCGCAACCAGTTGTGGGCGTACCCCTGGACAATCGTGTTCCTGCTGGCGTTCATCGGCTATCAGCTCTACCGGATCGCGCTCCATCCGACGATCGGACTCGCGCTGCTGACGATCTTCGACGCGTTCGTCGTCTGGTTGACCTGGCGCGAGTACGGCAGGCAGCGGGCCGGCCGCGCTCACTCCTCCGTACCCACCTGATCGCCCTCGAAGGTGAGACGTCAGGGGCTGACCGCGAGGAAGAGGAACGCGACCAGCAATACGAGGTGGACACCGCCCTGCAGCCGGGTCGCCCTGCCGGGCACCACCGTGAGAACGCTGACCACCACGGTGAGCGCCAGGAAGACGAGCTGGGTGGCCCCGAGTCCGAGGTGGAGCGGTCCCTTCAGCCAGATCGAGGCCACCGCGATCGCCGGGATCGTGAGCCCGATGCTCGCCATCGCCGAGCCATACGCGAGGTTGAGGCTGATCTGCGTGCGCTGCCGCCCGGCGGCGCGTACGGCGGCGATGGTCTCCGGCAGCAGGACGAGCAACGCGATCACCACACCGACGAACGACTGCGGGAATCCGATCGCCTTGACGGCCGCCTCGATCGACGGCGACTCGACCTTGGCCAGTCCCACCACCGCGACGAGCGCCACCAGCAGCAGTCCGAGGCTCGTCAACGCGGCTCGGGCGGTCGGGGGAGCGGCGTGTGCGCCGGCGTCGACGCTCTCCTCGGCGTCGGCGCTCTCCTCGACGTCGCCGACCGGATCGACCTCACCGGCCGGATCGACCTCGGCTGACTCGGAGGTGGGTGCGTCCCCACGTCCGGCGACCGGATCGTTGTCGTGCTGCACGGGCAGGAAGAAGTCGCGGTGCCGAACGGTCTGGGTCAGTACGAACATCCCGTACAGCAGGAGCGACATGATCGCCGCGAAGACGAGCTGGTCGGTGGAGAAGGCCGGGCCGGGCGCACCCAGGGTGAAGGCCGGCAGCACCAGGCTCAGGGCCGCCAGGGTCGCCACGGTCGCGAGCGCGGCTCCACTGCCCTCGGCGTTGAACCGCGTCGTTCCGTAGCGCAGCGCGGCGACCAGCAGGGAGATGCCGACGACGCCGTTGGTGGTGATCATGACCGCTGCGAAGACAGTGTCCCGGGCCAGTTGGGCGGTCTCCGGCCCACCCGAGACCATCAGGGTCACGATCAGAGCGACCTCGATCACGGTCACCGCCACCGCGAGGACCAGTGAGCCGAAGGGCTCACCGACCCGGTGCGCCACGACCTCCGCGTGGTGCACCGCCGACAGCACCGCGCCCGCGAGGACGACCGCGATCACCACCGCGAACACGATCGCCAGGTAGCGGCCCCAGGTGAGTGCCAGCGCGAGAAGAGCGAGCAGCGGCACGACGGTCGTCCACGAGAAGTACGGCGGGCGGCGGGTGAGCGTCACGGCATGGAGCCTTCCAGTCGTGGCGGACGAGACGGGCAAGGGCCCGGAGCGGTAATTCTAAAGGGACGGTAAAACGACCAGGTAAATCGGCTGTTTGGCGTTCCGGCTCGAACCTCTCGTAACGGCAGGTTCCAGCGTCGGCGGCGTGATCGGAGATCGCGGTACCACCCGGTGGAGCATCGGGGAGCTCGCACGCGCGAGCGGAGTGACCGTTCGCACGCTGCGTCACTACGACGAGACCGGCCTGCTCACCGCGAGCGAACGAACGGCTCGGGCCATCGCCCTCACACCGGCGACGACCTGAGGCGGTTGTACCGCACCCGGGCGTTGCGCAGTCTCGGACTGTCCCTTCCGCAGATCGCCGACGCGCTGGACGAACCGCCGTACGAGCCGTCGGACCGACCGTCGGACGATCTGCCGGCGATGCGCGACCTGCAGGAGCTGGCGCGGCGCTGGGACGAGGTGGGAGCAGCGTTCCAGGTCGAGCCCGCCGGGCCGCGGAAATCGCCGTCGCGTCGGCACCTGCAGGGGCGGACGGCATCTGAGCCGTTCCGGGGATAGTTTGGGCACATGAGCGAGCTGCCCGAGCGACCCGACGTGCCCCAGGAGACCCACTCCGGGCTGGCCCAGGCCTGGGCCAGTGCGGGGGAAGCCGCGCAACAGGTGAGCGAGACGCGTCAGACCGAGCAGGAGACGACCGCACGGACGACGTCGGGCACCACGCCCGAGACCGTGACGTACTCAGTGCTCCCCGCCGGCGGCGCGTTCCACGTCAAGCGCGGTGACGAGGTTGTCGCTTACCACGCCGACCGCGACTCGGCCCTCGCCGACGCCCGCAAGCTCGCCGGTGGTGACAGCCCTAGCCGCGTGGTCGTCCACGACGACGACCGGCGGCCCGGCGAGGAAGAGACGTACTGACCGTCTGATCCGACGTCACGGCAGGCGTCACGGCAGGCGTCACGGCGAACGTCACAGCGCAAGGGACTCCCCGCGGCCGACGTAACTGACCCGATCGGCCAGCCCACGCCGCTCGACCTCCGTACGGAAGTCCGACAGCGGCGAACGCATCACGTCGTAGTCGTCGTAGTGGATCGGCACCGCGCGACGCGGGGACATGGTGGCGAGCAGCTCGGCACCCTGCCGGCCGTCCATGGTCACCACCATCCCGCCGGGCAGGGTCGTACCGCCGAGATGGAGCAACGCGAGGTCGGTGTCCGGGAAGCGCCGGGCGATCTCCTCCAGCGCCGGGTACATCAGCGTGTCGCCGGTGATGTAGAGCCGGTGACGCACCTCTCCATCGGCCGTGGCGAGCTCGAGCACGCTACCCATCACCGGAGGGAGCAGGTAGCGAACCGGCCCTGGCGCGTGCCGACCGGGCGTGGACGTGATGCGGAGCACCGCGCCGCCCTTGGTCATGCTGTGCTGCTCCCAGGTGCGCAGCCCCACCGCGCGCCGGAACCCGTGCAGTCCCTGCAGCCGACGCGAAGCGTGCGGTGTGGTGACGATCGGCAGGCCGGAGTCGAGATTGCGGCGGGCCACCCGGTCCCAGTGGTCTCCGTGGAGGTGGGACAGCACCACCGCGTCCAGAGGAGGCAACTGGTCGATGCGCAGCGCCGGGTCGGTCAACCTCCTGCTGGTGAGCCCGTGGCCGAGGTAGGCGCGCTGACCGCGGTGCAGGAAGTTCGGGTCGGTGAGCAGAGTGAACGGGCCGTACTTCAGCAGCACCGTCGCGTTGCCGACGAAGAACAGTTCACCGACCGACTGCGACGCGGCGGCGGGGTTGGCGGCGCCGGCGGGGTTGGCGGTGCTGGAGAGGTGGGTGGGGTCGAAGGCCATGGCTACCGGCTACCCCCTCCACGGCCAACCAATCGGCAGTCGTGGCCGGGAGTTGCCCGGGGGCCCGCCCGAACGCGTCCGGAAGTCTGTCCCGCGCCCCCCTAGACTCACCGATCGTGAGTACGCGTTCGGCTCCGGCATCGGCGGTCAGCTATCCCGGCGGTTTCCTCGCGGGGGTGGGCCTGCTGTTTCGCGGTGTGCGCATGTACGCCGCGAACCCCCGGCTCGCGGCGCTCGGCGTCGTGCCCGCGCTCATCACCGGCGTGCTGTTCCTCGGTGCGTTCGTCACCCTCGCCTACTTCGCCGGTGACGTGGCCGCGTCGCTCACCCCGTTCGCCGACGACTGGTCCGGTGGAGCGCGTACGTTCGCGAGGTTCGCGGCCGGGCTGGCGTTGCTCGGCCTGGCGGCGCTGATCGGGGTCCTCGCGTTCACGGCGGTCACGCTGGCGATCGGCGGCCCGTTCTACGAGCGGATCTCCGAGCGCGTCGAGGATCGGTACGGCGGCGTGGCGGACCCGGTCGAGGTCGGCTGGGCCCGGTCGCTACGGCGCGGTGTCACCGACTCCTCCCGTCTACTCGCCGCGTCGGCCCTGGTCGGGATCCCGTTGTTCGGGGCGGGCTTCCTGCCGGTGGTGGGACAGACGGTGGTGCCGGTCGTCGGTGCGCTTCTCGGCGGCTGGCTGCTCGCGGTGGAACTGGTCGGTACGCCGTTCGAAAGGCGGGGGCTGGGGCTCGCCGAACGCCGGCGGGCGCTGCGCGCGATCCGGCCGGTGACCGCGGGCTTCGGTGTCGCGGTGTTCGTGGCGTTCCTGATCCCGCTCGGCGCGGTGGTGTTCACCCCGGCAGCGGTGGCCGGTGCCACCCTGCTCGCCCGGCGGGCGCTCGGCGAGCCCACCGGGCCCGCCAGGTCCTAACAGCGGCGGCTCTTCCGTCGTTCGTCCGGTTGGGCGAGCGCCCGGCACAGTGCCGCGACCGTCCCGGGAAAGAGGTGGTCCGGCGGCGTGCCGTACCCCACGATGATCGCGTGCCGGGCCGGCTTCGGCGTACCGAACGTCAGCGGAGCGAGCCCGGCCACCCCGAGTCCGTCCCGCCGGGCTCTGGCGACCACCTGCTCCTCCGTACCCGCCGGAACCTCCAGCAGGACGTGCAGCCCGGCGGCGATCCCGCTGACCCGGACGTGCGGCACGGCCTGGGCAAGTGCGGCGACCAGGCGGTCGCGGCGGCGCCGGTAGCGGGTCCGCATCGCCCGCACGTGCCGGTCGAAGTCGCCGGAGGAGATGAACTCCGCAAGGGTCAACTGCTCCACCGTGGAGACCTGCCAGCGGAACTGGCCGAGTTCGTACGCGGTGGCGACGAGCCGTTCGGGCAGCACCATCCAACCCAGCCGCAGACCGGGCGCGAGACTCTTGCTGGCCGTACCCATGTACACCACGTGCTCGGGATCCAGCCCCTGCAGCGCGCCCACCGGCTGGCGGTCGTAGCGGAACTCGCCGTCGTAGTCGTCCTCCAGGATCACGGCGCCTTCGGCCCGCGCCCAGTCGATCACCTGCGCGCGCCGCTCCGGCGACAGCGACCCGCCGGTGGGGAAGTGGTGCGCAGGTGTCAGCAGTGCGGCCTGTACGCCGAGCTCGGGCAGCGGGGCCGGGTCGGCGCCGGCCTCGTCGTGGGGCAGAGAGGTCAGCCGCAGCCCGGCTTCGGTCAGTCGGGAGCGGTGTTCGGGCAGGCCGTACGCCTCGACCGCGACCCGCCGCACGCCCTGTGCTCGGAGCACCCCGGCCAGCAGGGACAGGCCGTGCATGGTGCCGGCGCACACCAGGATCCGGGACGGGTCGGCGTACACCCCGCGCACCCGGGCGAGGTAGTCGGCGAGCGCCCTGCGCAGCTCCGGCCGGCCCGACGTCGCCTGGTAGCCGAACGCCTCACTGGGCGCGGCCGTCAGCGCCCGGCGGGTCGCGGCGACCCAGGCCGTCCGGGGAAAGGCCGACAGGTCCGACGAGCCGGGCATCAGGTTGTAGGTCGTCCCCGGCAGCAGCGGATGGGTCGGATCGGGCACGGTGCGCGTTCTCGTCGGCCGCGACCGGGCGCGTTCGGCGACCACGGTGCCGGAGCCTTGGCGCGCGGTCAGCCAGCCCTCGGCGACGAGTTCGGCGTAGGCGTCGGCCACAGTGTTGCGGGCGATTCCCAGGTCGGAGGCCAGTGCACGCGAGGACGGCAGCCGGGTCCCGGGCGCCAGCCGGCCGCCGCGGACGGCCTCGCGCAGTTCCCGGGTGAGCGCGGCGCCCAGCCCGCGCCCCCGGTGCGCGAGATCAAGGTGGAGGTCCAGCGAAGTGGCCCACGATTCCGCCATGGAAATGGACCATATCCCTGGGCTGATCCGGTCGTAGCGTTGAGGCCATGACACAGCGAATCAACGTGTACCAGCACGCGCCGAAGATCCTTCCCCTGATGGTCAGGCTCGCCGGTGAGGCCTCCAAGGGCCTGGACCCGAAACTCGCACACCTCGTGGAGTTGCGTGCGTCGCAGATCAACCGCTGCGCGTACTGCATCGACATGCACACCAAGGACGCCCGTGCCGCCGGGGAGACCGACGACCGGATCGCGCTCGTGGCGGCGTTCGAGGAGGCGGACAACTTCTTCAGCGAGAAGGAGCGGGCGGCGCTGGCGCTGACCGAGGCGATCACCGTGCTGACCGACGGCTTTGTGCCCGACGAGGTGTACGAGAGGGCCGCCAAGAGCTTCGACGAGACCGAACTCGCCCAGTTGATCGCGACGATCGCGGTGATCAACACGTTCAACCGCCTGAACGTCGCCACCCGAGCCGAGGCCGGCAGCTACACACCCGGGCAGTTCTCGGGTCAGCACTGATGTCCGTCGACACCTTCCGGGCACTCCACCACGGCCGGGCGCCCGGGGACCCGCTGATCCTGCCAGGACCGTGGGACGTGGCCAGTGCGAAGACGTTCGTCGACGCCGGCTTTCCCGCGCTCGCCACGCCGAGCATGGCCATCGCGGCCTCGCTCGGATACGCCGACGGGCAGGGCACGCCACCGGCGGAGATGTTCGCGGCGATCGCCCGGATCACCCGTGCGGTGGACGTCCCGGTGTCCGCCGACGTCGAGGCGGGGTACGGGCTCCCGCCCGCCGAGCTCGTCGAGCGGGTTCTCGACGCCGGAGCGGTCGGCGTCAACCTGGAGGACTCCGACCCGGCGACCGGGGCGCTGGTGGAACCGAAGCGGCAGGCCGACTTCCTCGCCGCTGTGCGCGCCGCGGCCGGTGACGACCTGTTCGTGAACGCCCGCATCGACACGTACGTGCGCGACGGTGACGCCTCACCGGACCGTACCGTCGAACGCGGCAAGCAGTATGCAGTGGCGGGCGCCGACGCGGTGTATCCCATCCTCGCCCCGCCGGAGCACCTGCGAGCGATCGCCGACGGGATCGGCCTGCCGGTCAACGCGATCGGCCGGCCCGACGGCCCGCCACCGCGGGAGCTCGGCCGGATGGGCGCCACCCGCATCACCTTCGGCGGGGGCCTGCACCGGCGGACCCTGGCGACGCTGAAGTCCATCGCCGAACAACTCACTGCCTGAGAAACGGCCGGACGAAAACGGCGCCGACCGGAAGGGGCGCCGGCGGGAAACGGGGCGGCGGGTCACGGCTCCATGCCGCGACCCGCCGGGCGTGTCCCCTGTCCTGCTCCGACCTGCCTGCCTACGGCGTCAACAGGACCTTGACGGCGCCGTCCTCCTTGTGCTGGAACATCTTGTACGCCTCCGGCGCCTCGCTGAGCGGGAGCCGGTGGGTGGCAAGGTCCTCCACGCCGAGCGGGTCGTCGTCCCCGGTCACCAGGGGCATCAGGTCGTCCACCCAGCTCTTGACGTTCGCCTGCCCCATCCGGATGTTGAGCTGCTTGTCGAACATCTGCATCATCGGCATCGGGTCGACCATGCCGCCGTACACGCCGCTCACCGAGATCGTCCCGCCTCGCCGGACCGCGTCGATCGCGGCGTGCAGCGCGGAGAGCCGGTCGACACCGCCGCGTTCGGTCATCATCGCGGCGATCGGCTTCGGGAGCATCCCCACGAGCTGGTGCGCGGCCTTGCCCAGGGGAGCGCCGTGCGCCTCCATGCCCACCGCGTCGATGACCGTGTCCGCGCCCCGGCCATCGGTGAGGTCCCGGAGCGCGTCGCCGACGTTGCCCTTGCTCAGTTCGACGGTCTCGATGCCGTACTTCTTCGCCAGCGCGAGACGCTCCGGCACGAGGTCGACGCCGATGACCTTGCGCGCGCCCCGGTGTGCGGCGATGCGGGCCGACATCTGCCCGATCGGCCCGAGCCCTAGTACCGCGACCGTCGCGCCCGGCTTCACGTCGCCGTACGCCACCGCCTGCCAGGCGGTCGGCAGCACGTCGGAGAGGTAGACGAAGCGCTCGTCGGAGGGGCCCTCCGGGACCTTGATCGGCCCGTAGTGCGCCTGGGGTACGCGGAGGTACTCCGCCTGGCCGCCGGGCACCTGGCCGTACAGCTTGGTGTAGCCGAAGAACGCGGCACCCTTGTCATGGTCGCGTACCTGCGTCGTCTCGCACTGGCTCTGCAGATTCCGCTCGCACATGTAGCAGTGGCCACAGGAGATGTTGAACGGGATCACCACCCGGTCGCCCGGCCTGATGTGGGTGACCTGCTCGCCGACCTCCTCCACGATGCCGATCGGCTCGTGGCCGAGGATGTCGCCCTCGGTCATGAACGGCGTGAGCACTTCGTACAGATGTAGGTCGGAACCGCAGATGGCGGTCGTCGTCGTCCGGATGATCGCGTCGGTGGGTTCCTTGATGACCGGATCGGGAACCTCGTCGACGCGGACGTCTCGTTTACCGTGCCACACCGCTGCCTTCACGCGTCCACCTTTCCGGCTGGGCCGGCGCCCCATGGCGGGCCGCCGTCGGTCAGGTTCGGATGCCCGGAGCGAGCCGCCGCAAACGTTCGCGTCGTACCCTCCCCGTCGCGCTGTCCGACTCGGGCCACTCCAAACCGGCTGGGAGTACGACGGTCCCGGAGAGCCTCCGCCTGCCGACCGGTGCCCCGAACACACCACCAGGCAGTAGGCCGGCAGAGCCGCTGAGTTCCTCGATGTACTGTGCCGGTTTTCGGGCGTTCGACCCGTATGTCTCGTCTGTCGTGTTCGGCTGATCCCCCTGACCTTGCTGCCGTAAGCCACCAGTCGGTACCTGACTGTCAAGGAGGTCTTGACGGCGGCGTCGGGTTGCGGCTGCTCGGGCCAGTGGCGACGGGCCGAACCGCGCGACGTCGTACTCCGTTCGTTTCTCGCATCTGCCCTGGCCGGCAAGGCGTACCGCCTCCTTCGGCACGGCGCCGATTTTCGCCCACGCGACACAGTGCGGCGTATGCGTTATGGTCGCCAGATCCCGGAAGGGATCATGTGCACGACGACCTGACAACCTGCGCCCGAAACCTGGTAGTGGTGATGAGCGAGCAGACACAGGCCCGACGGCCCGTTGGGTCCGGAGCAGCCCGGAGTCGGCCGAGGTGTGACGTCACCCAGGTTGCGAGTAGCGCCACGCGATGTTCCGCTGATGTTCGCGGCACGGCGGACGCGGCGTGACGCGTCGTCACCGCCCGTCTTGGTCGCGCGCCCGCGACATTCCTTCACCTCAGCTTCGTCCGCCGGTCACACGGGGCAGGCCGCAGACGCAACCACCCCTGACCAGTACGTAGCGAGACGAACACGTGGAGGGACCCAATGGCAGCAGCGACGCAGGGCATCAACCGGGCACCTCGGCCGAGCAGTCTCGCCGACGTGCTCGAAGTCATCCTCGACAAGGGCATCGTCATCGACGCCTATGTCCGGGTGGCGGTGGTGGGCATCGAACTCCTCACCATCGACGCACGCATCGTGATCGCGAGTGTGGACACCTACCTCCGCTTCGCCGAGGCGGTCAACCGGCTCGACATGCAGCCCAACGGGCAGGTCGCGGGTGTTCCCGGGCTGATCCGCGAGGTCACCGAGGGTGGGGCCAAGCACGTGACGAAGGGCGCGCTGTCGGGCGTGAAGGACACCGCCAAGGAAGTGATCTCTTCCTTCACCGGTGACGACGACGAGAAGAAGTCGAGCACGCCACGCAAGCGTTCGTCCAGCTCGGGATCGCGTTCCCGTCGCAGCGACGACAACGGCTGACGGGTCGCACGCCGGGGGGTCGTGCCGCCGCGCCCAGTCACAGGACATTTCTCGGAAGGAGAAGCAGTGGACGACAGAGCCAAGATCGGCGCGGCGATCGCAGGAGGTTACCTCCTCGGTCGAACCAAGAAGGGCAAGGCCGCGGCCAGTTTCGCTCTGTGGCTCGCCGGGCGTCAGCTCGGGGTCGAGCCCCGCGAGCTCGTACGCGAAGGACTACTGAAGCTCGCCCAGACACAGCAGGTCGGCGAGATCGGCGCACAGCTGCGAGGACCGCTGCTGGCCGCGGGCCGCAAGGCCGCGCTGGCCACCCTCGAGTCCCGGCTGAACAGCCTGTCGGACAACCTGAACCAGCGCACGGCCGACATCACCAGTCGTGCGTCGAAGGTGTCCGACAAGGCGGCCGGCACCGCGACGGACGCCGCTTCGAACGTGACCGACCGCGCGTCAGGTGCCGCATCGGATGCGACGGACACGGCGAATGACGCTGCGGACACGGCGACCGAGGCGACCGGCAAGGCGGCCTCGGCGGGTTCGAAGGCGGGGAAGCGTGGCGCCGGCCTCGCGGGCAGGGCGTCGGGCCTGACCGGCCGGCTGCGGCCGGGTCGTGGGAGCAAGGCCGAAGAAGCGGACGTCGAGGCCGACGAGGACGAGTACGACGACGCGGAGGGGTCGGACGAGCCCGACGACGAGGACGAGTTCGACGACGAGTTCGACGACGAGTACGACGACGAGTCGGACGACGACGAAGATGACTTCGACGACGAGTACGACGAAGATGCCGTCGACAATGCCGATGCCGATGCCGATGCCGACGACGACGAGTCCGATGACGATGAGTCGGACGACGACGAAGATGACTTCGACGATGAGTACGACGACGAGTCGGACGATGAGGACGAGCCCGCTGACGAGTCGGACGACGGGGATGACGTCGACGACGAGTACGAAGATGAGCCTGACGACGGCGATGGCGAGTCGGGTGGAGCCGACGTAGCCGACGAGGCCGCGAACGACCAGCTTGAGGATGAGTACGACGACGAGGCTGAGGAGGACGAGCCTGCCGACGACCAGCCTGAGGATGAGTACGACGACGAGGCTGAGGAGGACGAGGCTGAGGGTGGCGAGGCTGAGGACGACGAGCCCGCCGACGACCAGCCTGAGGATGAGTACGACGACGAGGCTGAGGACGAGTACGACGACCAGCCCGAGGACGAGTACGACGACGAGGCTGAGGACGAGTACGAAGACGAGCCCCAGGACCAGGCTGATGAGGCCGAGGATTCAGCTGACGTCTCGGATCGGGAAACTTCCGACGACGAGTCCGAGGACGACGTGCCCGACGAGGACGGCGACGCTGGCGACGCCGAGGACGGCGACGGCGACTCGAATCGCGACGACGTAGCTGACGAGGCCGACATCGACGAGCCGGACGAGCCGGAAACGGATGATGACTCCGACGACTCAGACCAGCCTGGTGGGGACGACCTGGATGGCGACGGCCCGGATGGCGAGTCCAGTGGGCCGGATCGTGAGGACGACGACGACGAGTCCGAGCTCGACGAGCCGGAGGAGGACGAGGGGTCCGAAGGCGAGCCTGCCGACAGGGTCGATGGTGACGCCGCCGACGAGGACGCCGAAGCTCGAGACGCCTCGGATGACGAGCCGGATGACGACTCGGATCGTGATGACGCCGCCGATGAGCCGGCGGCAGGGAAGTCCGACGACCACTCGGACGACGGGTCCACTGACCAGACCGGAGACCGCGAAGGCGAGGAGGACGAGGACAACTCCGACTCCGAGGACTCCGACCGGGACTCAAGGTCTGACGAAGTGACCGACTCCGCCCTCGGAGCCGGTGCCGAGGAGGTCGGTAAGACTTCGGATCTCCCGGCGAAGAAGGCTTCTGGCCGTAGGTCGCGGAAGTCCGCCACTGGTGGCGGTGCGAAGAAGGCCGCGTCTTCCGACGGTGCCGCGAAGAAGACGACCTCCGCCCGAGGTGGGGCCAGGAAGGCCGCATCGTCGGGCGGGGCGAAGAAGGCTGCCTCTACGGGTGAGGGTGCGAAGAAGACGACCTCCGCTCGGGGCGGTGCCAAGAAGGCCGCGTCGGCTGACGACGGTGCGGCGAAGAAGACGACCTCTGCACGGGGTGGGGCCAAGAAGGCCGCCTCTTCGGGTGAGGGCGCGAAGAAGACGACCTCCGCTCGGCGCGGCGCCAAGAAGGCGGCATCTGCCGACAGCGGTGCCGCCAAGAAGACGACCTCCGCACGGGGTGGCGCGAAGAAGGCGGCGTCGGCTGAGGGCGGTGCGGCGAAGAAGACGACCTCCGCCCGAGGTGGGGCCAAGAAGGCCGCAGCTTCCGACGGTGCGGCGAAGAAGACGACCTCTGCACGGGGCGGCGCGAAGAAGGCCGCGTCCGTTGACGGTGGTGTGAAGAAGGCGGCGTCGGCTGAGGGCGGTGCGGCGAAGAAGACGACCTCCGCCCGAGGTGGGGCCAAGAAGGCCGCAGCTTCCGACGGTGCGGCGAAGAAGACGACCTCCGCACGGGGCGGCGCGAAGAAGGCCGCGTCCGTTGACGGTGGTGCGAAGAGGGCCGCATCGTCTCGTGGTGGGGCTAAGAAGGCCGCAGCTTCCGACGGTGCGGCGAAGAAGACGACCTCTGCACGGGGTGGGGCCAAGAAGGCCGCGTCCTCTGGTGGCGGTGCGAAGAAGGCTGCTTCGCCGGGTGGGGCGAAGAAGGCCGCATCGCGCTCGGCCGCGAAGAAGTCGACATCGGCCGGCGGGGCGAAGAAGGCCGCATCCTCCCGCGCCGGTGCCAAGAAGACCGCATCGACCGGTGGCGCGAAGAAGGCTGCCTCGTCCCTCCGCGGGGCGAAGAAGGCAGCGTCCGCGTCCTAGAGCCGTACTCCAGCTCTGGACGTAGGTCCACGCGTATCGGTCGGTAAGGAGAGGAGAGCAGATGGCAGGCAATGGAAAGTCGGTGTTGACCGATGTCGGGTCGTCACTGCTGAAGGGCCCTGTGGGGGATCGCCTCAAGCAGGAGGCACGTGACTTCGCCGTAGCCAGGGGATCGGACTTCGTCCAGTCCATCGGTGGCCGGCTCGAGGGGGTCACCCAGCGGCTGGAGGACCACGCCGAGAACCCCAACGCCCGCAAGAACAAGAACGGCGAGGACGGCGGCGACGGCGACGGCCAGGAAGACGGCGACGGCTCCCAGCCCGGCCGCCTCGCCTCCCTGGGGTCCGGCCTGAAGGACAAGGCCAAGTCGCTTGTGGGCAAGGGCGACGATGACGACGACGGCGAAGACGGCGACGGCGACGGGGAGGACGGCGGCGGCGAGAAGAAGGGCCGCGGCAAGGGGCGGTCCGGTCCGAAGATGACCAACATCATCGAGGACATCAACGTCGGTGTGCCGGTGTCGGTGGCCTACGACCAGTGGACGCAGTTCCAGGAGTTCGGCTCGTTCATGAAGGGCGTTCGGGGAGTCGACGCCAAGGACGAGGTGGAGAGCAACTGGCGCGGCAAGGTCTGGTGGTCCACCCGCAGCTGGAGCGCCCGGGTCACCGAGCAGATTCCGGACCGCAAGATCTCCTGGACGACCGACGGGGCCAAGGGCACGACGAAGGGCACGGTCACCTTCCACCCCCTGGCCGACGACCTCACCAAGATCCTCGTGGTCGTCGAGTACTACCCCAAGGGGTTCATGGAGAAGACGGCGAACATCTGGCGGGCGTTCGGCCGCCGGGTCCGCCTCGACCTCAAGCACTTCCGCCGGTTCGTCACCACCCAGGGCGAGGCCTCCGGGTCGTGGCGCGGTGAGATCCGTGACGGCGAGGTCGTTCGCGAGCCCGACGAGAACGACGACTACCGTCGCGAGGACGACTTCCGTCCGCCGAACAGGCTCTCCGACGACGATGACGACTTCGACGACGAAGACGACGACTTCGATGACGAGGACGACGACTTCGACGACGAGGCCGATGACGAGGACGGCGACCTTGACGAGGAGGGCGACGAGTCCGACGAGGACGACGAGCCTTCGGACGAGGCGGAGGACGCCGACCTGGGCGACGACGAAGGTGAGCCCGAGGACACGGCGGACACCGATGAGCCGAGCGACGAGTCCGACGAGGACGACGAGCAGGCCGACGAGTCCGGCGACAGCTCGGAGGAGCCGAACGACGAGTCCGAGGACAGCTCGGACCAGCTGAGCGACGAGTCCGACGAGGACGACGAGCAGGCCGACGAGTCCGGTGACGCCTCGGAGGAGCCGGCCGAGAGGCCACGCAGGCGTCGCCCGAGCTCGCGCGAAGGGGCGCGGAAGCGCCCGCGGAGGCGTTCCGACAGCGAGTCCGGCGACAGCTCGGAGGAGCCGAACGCCGAGTCCGACGAGGACGACGAGCAGGCCGACGAGTCCGGGCACAGCTCGGAGGAGCCGGCCGAGAGGCCCGCACGCAGGCGTCGGCCGAGCTCCCGTGAGGGCTCTCGCCAGCGCTCGGAGCGGAGCTCGGACGGCGAGCGCAACGGCCGTTCGAGTGAAGGCCGTCGCTCCCCGCGTCGTGCCCGGAAGTCGACCACCTCTGCGTGAGCACCCTGCGGTGAGCCACACCGCGTTCCGGTGAACGAAGTCGTGCCCCTCGCGATCAGCGGGGGGCACGACTTCGTCCGCGACCGGTCAGCGAGGGTCAGGTTCTTCGTGCGTGGACGGGATGTCGGGCGGTGTCCAGTCCGCCCAGGCGGCGACCGTCCCGGGCCCAGACGCGTTGCGGCGCGAGCCGGACGAACGCTTCGGTGAGCGCGTGCGGGATCCGGCCGTGCCGCTGGGCCCCCACCAGCGCGGCCCGGTGGATGGCGAGAACCTCGGCGTCGCCCGGCCGGACGCGGCGTGACCACCGACCGGACGGCGTGCGTACGTTGCCCCGGGACACGACCGGGGAGTCCCTGCCCCCGCACGTCGCCTCCGACGCACAGCCTCAGGCGCATGGTTCGGGGTCGTCGCACGCTGTCGTCAGATCGTTGACGAGCAGTGACGGCCAACCTGCGCACCAGCACGTCCGAGATCGGCGGCGGGCGAATGGCTAACGGGGCTTGCGATCCCGCGATCCGCGCAACAGGTCGGCGTGCTCACTTCGGGTGGCGGCCGACCAGGACGCCGGGACGGACACGGCGCCGAGGTGACTGAGCAACCGCGCCACCCGGTCCCGCACCATGCCGCCGGCCGCTGCCGAGCGGGAGTAGACGGCGGCAGGTACGGAACCGGTCACGGCCAGAACGGTGACCGCGCGGGCGGCGGTGTCGCGGACACCGCGAGCCACCTGCTGGACGTACGGAACGGCGTTGTTCGTCATGGATCTCTCTCGTCCGCGGGGCGGCGTCAGTGCTTCCTGATCCGGCGCAGCAGAAGCAGCGAGACCAGCGCCACCGGGACCGCCACCGCGACGGTCCTGCCGTTGCGGGAGCGCGCGGTCGCGGCAACCTGGGTGCCGGCCCTGCGCAGTTGCTTCGGGCCGTCGGTGCGCGCCGTCGCGGACAGGCTCTTCGCCTTGTCCAGGGTCACCTTGGAAGCGCCGGTGGCACCGGAGCGCACGCGTCCGGTCAGTTTGGCGGACTTCTCCTGGGCCATCGCTCGTACGTTCATCTTGGTCCCAATCTCGTCGATGGTTCCACGTAGCCGCTCGCGGGCCTGGTCGACCTGAGCCTGGATCTCGGCGGGATCCGCGGCCTCACCGTGGGTGTTCGCGTTCTGCTGGTCGCGCATCCTGCTTCCTCCCGCCCGGTTCGGTGATCTCTTGCTATCGACACCGGTCAATTGCGTCAAGTCGGCCATGACGGTTGCCAGATCTCCCTGGCGAACTCGCGAGCGGATATCTGCGACCGGGCCGCCGCCGAACCCGGACATTCGGAATGTATGGGCGTGACCGGGTACGGACAGGTCTGGTGCACCTACGCACAGTCATTCGTTGCCTGGAAGGCCAAATCACCTCGCGCGACACAACGCAACCGATGCGGTAGCGTCGCGAAGGCGTCACCGGGGGGCGACCGAGTTCGAACACGAAATACCTGACCTGACCCATATCCGCTGGGGACTTATGACCGAGCGACAGCAAGCAGACGCCGACCAATCCCGGGAGCGGGCGCCCCGCGCCAAGAAGAAGCCGAGCATGGCCAAGGTCATCCGTGGGGCCGTGCAGCAGTTCGGTGAACTCACCGGCAAGCAGGCCGACGGTGTGAGTGGTGTGCGCCGCGAAGGTGACGGCTGGTCGCTGCTCGTCGACGTGGTCGAACTCGAGCGCATCCCTTCCACGACGACGGTGATCGCCACCTACCGGCTCGACGTCACCTCCGACGGTGAGCTGGACGGCTACGAACGCCTGCGCCGTTATGTGCGTGGTTCGGTGGACCCGTCATGACCCAGTCGATCACCAGCCGCAACCCTCGCCCGGACACGCTCGCCGACGTCCTGGAACGCGTTCTGGACAAGGGTGTCGTCATCGCCGGCGACATCGTTGTGAACATTCTGGACATCGAGCTGTTGTCGCTGAAGCTGCGGTTGTTCGTCGCCTCGGCCCAGACCGCCCAGGAGATGGGCATGGACTGGTGGACTCGCGACGAGTTCTTCACCTCGCAGTCGAACGGCGGAGGCGGGAAGAACGACCAGGTCGAGGGCAAGCGCGCACCCGCGGAGCTGGAAGCGGAGAACGACCAACTCAAGCAACGCATCGAACGCCTCGAGCGGGCAATCGCCGACCGTGAGCTCCCGGAGCAGTCCGAGCAGTCGAACGGGTCCGGACGACAAGCCCAGCAGGAGGAGGATCGCTGATGACGGCGGGCGACGCTCGCGGCCTCTACCTCTTCGCCATCGTCGGTTCCACGGCGGTCGACCTGTCCGGGCTGCCCGGCTTTGCCGGCGGCGGCAGCCCCCGGCTGGTGGACCACGGCGATCTCGCGGCCGTCGTCGCCGACGTTCCCCTTGCGGCGTTGGACGTTCGCGAGGAGGAGGTCACCGAGGACGGTCGGCTCGCCCGGATGGCGATGGACCACGACACCGTGATCCGCGCCGTCTTCGAGCAGACGCCCGCATTGCCGTTGCGCCTCGCGACAGTGGTCGGCGACGAGGATGCCGCCCGCCGCCTGCTGGCGGAACGTTCCACCGAGATCCGCGACCTGCTCGCCCGGCTGGCCGGCCACGAGGAGTGGGGTGTGCGGCTGCGCCGTGAGGGTGAGGCACCCGACGAGAACGCCGAGCGTGAGCGCGCCCGGGCTGCGCGACCTTCCGGACGGGACTACCTGCAGGCGCGAAGGGAGGCGTTGCGGGCCAGTCAGGAGCAACGCCACGCCGTACGTCAGGCCGGCGATGAGGTCTACCGCGGGCTGGCCGAGCACGCCAGTGACGCCACCCGGCTGTCAACGGGCGGTGCCACCGGCCTGCTGCTGAACGCCACCTACCTGGTGCCCACCTCCGCGACTGACGCCTTCCGCGAGGTGGCCGAGAAGTACGCCGCCGACCTGGAGGCCGGAGGAGTGCGGGTCGAGCTGACCGGCCCCTGGCCGCCGTACAGCTTCGCGCAGGTGACCATCGGATCGCAGGCGGCGGCCGATGGCTAACCGCACGCTCGTCACTGGATCGGGCGGGGGCACCAGCCTGGTGGACCTGCTGGACCGCGTCGTGGACCGCGGCGTGGTGGTGTCCGGCGACATCATCATCTCCCTGGCCGGTATCGACCTGATCCAGCTGAACCTCCGGTTGTTGCTGATCGGGCTGGAGACGGCCAACGAGATGCACCGCACCAACTTCGAGGGGAGGGGAGCGCGATGACCGGACCGGCACACCTGCCGCGGCTGCCGGACCTGCGGCGCACCCCTCGCATCGACGCGAACGCCGAGGACCTCGGTAGGGGACTCGGACAACTCGTCGTGGCTCTGCTCGAACTCGTCCGCGACCTCCTGGAGCGCCAGGCGATCCGGAGGATGGACGGCGGAAGCCTCGACGACGAGGAAATCGAACGCCTGGGGGAGGCGCTGCTCGAACTGGAAGACAAGTTCGCCGAGCTCCGGGAGATCTTCGGAGTCGAACGCGAAGGACTCCGGCTTCCGGTCGACGTCGACGACCTGCTCGACGAACACGAACGGCTCGACACCACAGGGAGGCACAACTCGCCATGGCAGCTGTAGCGACGCAGGGAATCAACCGTGCGCCCCGGCCGAGCAGTCTTGCCGATGTCCTCGAGGTGATCCTCGACAAGGGCATCGTCATCGACGCCTACGTCCGGGTGGCGCTCGTGGGGATCGAGATTCTCACCATCGACGCCCGGATCGTGATCGCGAGCGTGGACACCTACCTCCGGTTCGCCGAGGCGGTCAACCGGCTGGACCTCGGTCAGCAGGAGGACCAGGTGGCGGGACTTCCGGGCCTGGTCCGGGAGGTGACCGGGGACGGCAACTCCTCCGGCAGCAAGGCCAAGGGCGCGATCAGCGGAATCAAGGAGTCGTTCTCCTCCGACGATGACGACGACGAGGACGAGGACGACGACTCCGGCCGCGAGCGCTCCACCACCCGTCGGCGGCCTTCGTCGAGCCGAAGCGCGCCGCGGACGCGGCGTCCCAGCCGGCAGCCGCAGGAGTCCTGACATGTTGTTGTTGCACGGAGTGGTCCCGGCCGGCCGGGAGATCGACGAGCAGGGTGAGCTCGCGGACGAGGAGTACCAGCTCGTCGAGGACGGCGACCTGGCGGTCCTGGCCCGTGAGGTCGCCGGCGAGGACGAGCTGACCGAGGACGACGCGGTGAAGTTCCTCGACGCTCTGGTGGAGCTGGTGCGCGGCGGACCCGTCCTGCCGCTCCGCTTCGGAACGGTCGCGCCCGACGTGGACGCGGTGCGCTCGGAGGTGCTCGCGCCCGCGGCGGAGGAGTTCGCCCGGGCCCTGGAGGCGACGGCCGACCTGGTGGAGCTCCGGCTCACGTTCACCCTCACCGACGCGGCCGTCCAGCGGCTGTTCAGTGAGGACCCCGAGCTGCGCGCGGCGGTCGGCCGCGGCGGCCCGGGCAGTGAGATGTCGGAACGCATCGAGGTCGGGCAGATGGTCGCCCAGCGGCTCACCGAGCAGCGAGCTCAGCTCGTCGCCGCCTGGGTCGGGAGGCTGGGCGAACTCACCGAGGACTCGAAGTCGATCAGTTCGTCGGAGGAGGGCTGGGAGCAGGTGGCCCTCCTCGTTCGCCGGGAGCGGCTGGACGAGCTGGACGAGGCGGTCAGGACGCTCACCACCGAAGTGGACGGGCTGGCCGAGCTCGAGTACGTCGGACCGCTGCCGCTCTACAGCTTCGACGCGATCGGTCTGGCCGGCGCGTCGACCACAGCGCAGGCTCAGCAGTCCCGCTGGGGCTGGTGAGACTCAAACGGTCGGAAGGCCTTCGCCGCGGGTGACTGCGGTGACGAGGCCGGGTCTTTCGCCGTCATCGAGAGGAGAACACCGTGGATGACAGGACCAAGATCGCTGTCGCGGTCGCCGGGGGATACCTCCTCGGACGTACGAAGAAGGGCAAGGCAGCGCTGAGCCTGGCTTTGTGGCTCGCGGGCAAGGAACTCGGCCTCCAGCCGCGTGAGCTCGTCCGTGAGGGCGTGCTCAAGCTTGCGAGCACCCCGCAGATCACCCAGCTCGGCGACCAGCTGCGCGGCCCGGTCGCCGAGGCCGGCCGCAAGGCGGCGCTGGCGACGCTGGAGTCGCAGCTGACCCGGCTGTCCGACGGCCTGCAGTCCCGCACGAGTTCCCTGACGGACAAGTCCTCCAAGCTCAAGGACAAGGCCGGCGAGGCCACCGAGGGCGCCGACGACGAACTCGACGACGACTACGACGACGAGTACGACGACGAGGCGGACGACCGCGCCGACGACCAGGGCGACGAGGACGAGCCCGAGGAAGCCGAGGCCGGCGACGACGAGCCCACGGACGAGGCGGACGACGAGGACGCTGACGACACCGAGGACTCCGAGCAGCCCGCTGCCGAGCGCAAGGAGCGCCCCCGCCGTCGCCCCCGGGAAAGCCGTGGGGACGACTCCTCGCAGGAGAAGCCGCGCCGTAGGCGCCCGAGTTCGGACGCGCCCCGCCGGGCCGCGAGCAGCAGGACCCGTTCGTCGGGCTCCCGCCGTCAGGGCTCCGGCTCCGGCCGGCAGTCTCGGTCGCGGGGCTGAGAAAGGAGAGCGGGGTGGCTTCCGAGAAGAGCTCCCTCCTGGGGGACGTAGGCAAGGCTTTGATGAAGAGTCCTGCCGTCGAACGCCTTGCCGACGAGGCGAAGGAGTATGCCGCCGCCCGCGGGTCGGAGCTTGTCGACAAGGTCGGCGGCAAGCTCGGTGGGTTGACCGAGAAGCTCGAGGATCAGGCCGGGAACCCCACCGCGATGACGGCGGGGGTCAAGGCGCTGCTCGAGGGCAAGTCGCCGTTGCGGGCCGGGATGAGCGCGCTCGGCCAGGGCCTGAAGAACAAGGTCAAGGGCCTGTTCGGCGGTGGTCGATCCGGACCCAAGCTGATCAACATCATCGAGGACATCGAGATCGGTGCTCCGGTCTCGGTGGTGTACGACCAGTGGTCGCAGTTCCAGGAGTTCGGCTCGTTCATGAAGGGCGTCGAGGGCGTCGACGCCAAGGATGAGGTGGAGAGCAACTGGCGCGGCAAGGTCTGGTGGTCCAAGCGGAGCTGGAGTGCCCGGGTCACCGAGCAGATTCCGGACCGCAAGATCGCCTGGACGACCGAAGGTGCGAAGGGCACGACCAAGGGAGTCGTGACCTTCCACCCGCTGGCCGACGACCTGACGATGCTCCTGCTCGTCATGGAGTACTACCCCAAGGGGCTGTTCGAGAAGACGGCGAACATCTGGCGGGCGTTCGGCCGCCGGGTCCGCCTGGACCTCAAGCACTTCCGCCGGTTCGTGACGATCCAGGGCGAGGCCTCCGGGTCGTGGCGTGGTGAGATCCGCGACGGCGAAGTGGTCCGTGAGCCCGACGAGGATGACGACTACCGTCGCGAGGACGATTACGCCACGCGGGACAGGCAGTGGTTGGACGAACGTCGGGACGACGAGGACGAGGACGAGGACGACGCGGACGAAGCCCGCGACGACGAGGACTCCGACGACTTCGACGAAGAGGGCGAAGACGGGTTCGACGACGAACTCGACGACGAGGACGCCGAAGACGATCCGGACGATGAGCCGGACGACGACGGCGCGTACGACGAGGACGACGAGGACGGGTTCGACGATGAGTCGGACGGGGAGTCGGACGACGAGCCGGACGATGAGTCGGACGATGAGTCGGACGACACCTCGGCAGGCAACGGCAACGGCCGTGGACCTGCCCGTCGCCGCCGGCGCCGTGCAGAAGCCGTTCGCTGAACGACCCCACCGGGCGGACACGCCGACGGAGTCCACGCGTACTCCCGGCTGTCACTCCTAACCACACAGGGCGCTCGTGAAGCGCCGGCCTCGGCCGGCCTTCCGGGCGCCCTGTGCTGTGCGCGACCTGTGAGGCTGACGCACGACACTGCCCGGGGGTGCGCGACCACGCGAGCCGAAGTCACCCTCACCCCTGCCGCGATCATCGGCGCGAGGGTGGCCGGGTTGATGCCGGGGACGACCAGCAGGTTGCTCGGCCTGGTCCGGCCGCTGCTGCCCGGCCCGCCCGCCGATCCGGCGCTGGCGGGCATCGAGCCCGGCCACCGGGCGCACGAGCGGACGAACTCCCGGGTGCTCCGGAGCCTCACCACGATGGGGCGGTCGGCCGCCCGCAGGTTCAACCAGCGGCGCGCGACGAGTACGTAGGGTCTGTTCTGACCGGGGCCGGAAGGAAGGCCCGAACCTCGGCGAGGGTGCGTACGTGCTCGTGGTCGCCGGGGTCGTCGCAGTCGCCGTACGGGTCGTAGTGCACGGCCAGGATGTCCGCGGCCTGGGCGCCGCGGACGTCCGCCGGCACCGTGTCGCCGACGTGAACGGCCCGCTCGCAGGGGACGCCGACCGCATCCAGCGCGGCCCGGAAGAAGCGCGGGTCGGGCTTGTCGTAGCCGACGATCGCGCTGTCCAGCACCGCGTCCACGGTGACGCCCGGGCCCTCGCCCTCCTGGCACATCGCGGCCTCGCGCAGCATCCGGGCGATCCGCCCGTCCGCCTGCGACACGATCGCCACGCGCACACCTTCGGCCGTGAACTCCGCGAGTGCCGCCTTGGAGGCGGCGTCGGGCGCGTGCCACATGTTCCGCGTACGGGAGACCGCGCGATAGTCCTCGACGGCCTCGGGTAGCCGCTCTGCCGGTACGCCCGCGAACCTTGGCAGCAGTTCGTAGTAGTCGCGCAGTTGGCCCCGGGCGGGGAACGCGGCGTTGTGGGCGGCGTAGTGCGCCCGCAGGAACTCCTCCTCGGTGGCGACACCGCCGTGCCGGGCGACCACCGGGGTCAGCAGAGCGGCGTTGGGCAGCAGGAGCACTCCGCCCACGTCGACGAGCAGGGCGGTGGCGGCGGTGGACGGGGACGTGGACGGCGGGCCGAACTCGGCTGACGACACCAGATCCTCCATAGCTGGGTACGTGGCTGGGCTCGTGGCTGTTGCCGGAGACGGCCACTGCGCGGCGCTGACCGCGCTCTGGAAATGATTGACGCCTCAGAGTACGCGATGTAAATATTGCCCGCATGGGCTCGGCGGGGGCGAAGCGCGCGAACGTCGACGCCACGCTGCTGGAGCGGATCGCGTCGATCCGCGACACGCTCACCCCTGCTGCCCGCCGGATCGGCGACGTCATCGGCGAGGACGCGGCCCTGGTCGCCCGGATCGGGATCGAGGAACTCGCCGAACGCACCGGCACCTCCACCGCCAGCGTCAACCGCTTCTGCCGGATGCTCGGTCTCGCCGGCTACACCGAACTCAGACTGGTGCTCGCGGGCGAAGCCGGTCGGGGTGGCGTTGCCGGGCCCGGTGACCCGGACGCGGACCCGAGCGGTGACATCCCGGCCGACGCCGATGCCGGCGCGACAGTGGCCCTGCTCGCGTCGTCGACGGTGCACGCGATCAGGCGTACGGCAGAACTGCTCGACACCGCCGACCTCGACCGGCTGGCCGGCGCCGTGGCCGAGGCCGGACAGGTGCAGGTCTTCGCGTTCGGGGGAAGCGCGGACGTCGCGCACTACCTCGCCGCCCAGCTCACCGGCATCGGCGTTCCGACGCTCACCTCCGCCGACGTCCACACCGCCGCCGCGTACGCCGTGACGTTGGGACCGAACGACGTGGCGATCGCGATCAGCCACTCGGGCCGGGCCGTGCAGGCGATCGAACTCCTCGACCTGGCTCGTTCTCGCGGCGCGACCACGGCCGCCGTCACCAGCAGTGCCGCGTCCCCGCTGGCCGCCGGCGCCGACGTCACGCTGGCCACCACCGCCCGTACGGCGACCTACCGCTACCGCGGCACCGCCGGTCGGCACGCGCAGCTGTTCGTCACCGACGCGCTGTACGTGCGGGTGGCGCAGCGGCGGGCCGAGTCTGCCCGGCACCTGCTCGACCTGGCCGGTGCCGCCACCGCGCGCTACCAGGTCGGCCCCGAACGCACCGAACGCAGCAAACGCAGCACCCGCACCTCGAATCCCCACCGCTGAAGGAGAACGAGCATGCGTGTGACCCGCGGCATCCTTGCCGGAGTGTCCGCCTGTCTGCTGGCCGCCACCGTCGCCGGGCCTGCCACCGCCGCCACGGAAACCGGCCGCACCCGACCCGCACCCATCATCGTCACCGAACAGGCCAGCGACCGGGTGGTGGTCCTGGACAGCACCAAGCGCTGGGCCAACCCGAACGCCACCCTGTGGTCGTGGCAACCCGGAGTCGACAGCGACACCGGCGACACCAGCACGTCCTGGGGGCTGCCCGACGACGCCCGGCTGCGCACGGGCGCCGACGGCCGCCAGTACGTCCTGGTCACCGACTCCTACGGACTGCTCGCCTCCGTGCCCTACCCGGACAAGGGCCCGGTGGCGTGGTCGGTCGACGTCGGGCGAAGTCCCAACCCGCACGGCATCGAGCTCCTGCCCGACGGCAACATCGCGGTGGCCGCCAGCAACGGCAGCTGGATCCGCGTCTACACCGCTAGCCAGGGCAGGCATTCGGGCACCTTCGTCGAGGCGGCGCTGCCCGGTGCGCACGAGGTGTGGTGGGACGCGCGGCTGACGGTGCTGTGGGCGATCGGCGACCACCTGCTGGTGAAGTACGCCGTGGGCGGTACGCCGGCGGCGCCCACCCTGACCCAGCAGGCGTCGTACACCCTGCCGACCAACTGGGGCCACGACCTCGGCCCGGTGCCCGGCGACCCCGACCGGCTGTGGCTCACCACGGTCTACGGCGTCCACCAGTTCCAGAAGTCCACGGGGAAATTCGTCGGCTTCCCCCGTCAACGTGAGCTTTACGCGCTCAACATCAAGAGCGTGGGAACGGATGCGGCCACCGGCACGGTGCTGGAGACGACGCCGAAGGCCGGCAACCCGTGCAGCTGGTGCACGGATTCGGTGGACCTGTTCGTCGGGGCGGACGGGACGCAGGAGAAGGTCCTTCCCGGCGCCCAGATCTACCGGGCTCGCTGGTTCGACGAGGAGAGCTCCTGATCCGGAGAGCGAGGCGCGGATCGTAGCTGGGGCAGGAGTAGCCGTACGGCGCGCGCAGGCGGTACGGCTCCTCCAGGCACTTCGTCTCCTCGCCAGGAGCGCCAGGTCGAGTGCGGCGAGGGCCTCGTCAAGGTGACCTTGCCTGGTCGCCCCGACGATCGGTGCGTGCACTCCCGGCCGGCCGAGCAGCCACGCCGACCGCTTTCGAAGGCGGGAGGCGAGGAGGTGCCCGTGCGCGTACCTATCGGAAACCTATCGGCCCGACGCTAGCTGGACCTGACGGCTCCAACCGAGTCCCGGTGCTCGCTGCGGTCCCGGGGAGCGCCACCGGACCGACGTCCGCGCCGGGAACGCAGGTCGCGGTGCGGACGGTGGTCGCGGCGAGGACGGTGCACGAGTACGCGGGCCGGGCCGACCAGCCGCGGTCCGGCGTACCTGCGTTCCGAACGTGACAGGCCCCGGCGCAGCGGCTGGAGAAGGAACTCGCCGAGGATCGCTCCGGCCGCGAGGGCGAGCGACTCGGTGGCGGCCAGCAGCAGGCCGGAGATCCCGCCGCGGCTGTCGCCCTGGGTGATCTGCAGCATCGCGGAGTAGATCGTGAGACCGGGCAGCATCGGCACGATCGCCGGCAGCACCACCGCCAGGGCGGGCAGCCGCCGCCGGGACGCGATCGCCTGCCCGCACATGCCGATGACCACCGCGACCAGCCCGCGAGCCATCGAGGGCGAGGAGAGCACCTCGTCCAGTGCGAGATAGGCGACC
Source organism: Actinopolymorpha sp. NPDC004070 (assembly GCF_040610475.1). NCBI lineage: Bacteria > Bacillati > Actinomycetota > Actinomycetes > Propionibacteriales > Actinopolymorphaceae > Actinopolymorpha > Actinopolymorpha sp. NPDC004070. Next base: position 133,095 of record NZ_JBEXMJ010000016.1, read on the forward strand.
CAGCCGAAGCCACCGAGCAGGAACACCGCCGGCAGCAGCCGCATGGACGCGTACAACCCGACCGCCATCGCGGCGGCGACCACACCCGCGGAGAGGAACCGAGGCGGCAGCCCCGCCAGGGTGAACGGCGCGGGCGGCGCCACCGTCATCGCCACGCCTACCTGGCGGGCCACGATCAGCGCGGCCGCGACCCCGCCGGTGATGCCGGCCGCCAACAGCACCACCTCCATCGCCCGGGCGGAGGCCGTCACCATGAACCCCGTCAGCGCGTCCTGCACCGCGCCGAGCAGCGCGATACCGGGCAACAGCAGAACCACCCCGCCGGCCACCACCAGGCCGGGCTGCACCGGCGCGCCCATGCCGGTCAGCGCCACGGCGACGGAGGTGACCAGCGCGGCTCCGATGAAGTTCAGGTAGAAGTCCGGGAGGTTGCGCCGGGCCAGCCGGCGGCCCAGCCGGTCGATGACCACCGTGGTGCAGAAGGTGACCAGGCCGAGCAGCCATCCGCCGCCGAGCTGAACGGCCACCGCGGCGGCGAGCCCTCCCCAGGCGCCGCTGACCACCCAGCGCGGATAGCGCTTCGGCGCGCGGACGACGGCGTTCAACCGAAGGTACGCGGCGTCGGGAGTGAGCGACCCCTCGGTGAGGCCGAGGACCAACTGGTGCAGGGCGACCAGCCGGTTGTGGTCCACCGCGCGTACCCGCACGATCCGCAGGTCGGTCAGCGGCGCACCCGAACCCTCCACCGCGACCGAGACGAGCACCTGGGTGTAGGTGACCGAGGCCTCGACGTCCTCCAGCCCCAGCGCGGTGGCGCTGGCCACGATCGATGCCTCGACGTCGACCGAGCCCGCGCCGCTTCTCAGCAGCAGTTCACCGAGCCGGAGCAGGAAGTCCAGGGCGTGCCGCAGGTCGCGGTCGTCGACGTGGGTGGCGGTGCGTACGGGGTACGGCGAGTGCCGCGGGCGTTGCGAGACGACAGGCTCGTCCCGGCGTAGTGCGGCTCCGGCCGCTCGGCGTAGGCGGTTTCGCATCCCGGCGGTGGCGGGGTCGTGCACGGTAGGTCTTCCTCGTCGCGTCGTCTGGCGTGCCAACCGCACTACGGTACGAGGCGCCTCCTCGCGCCCGAGCGCGAGCCGGTCCACCTCGGCGTGGCAGCTATCGCCGACGATGCTGTCTACCGTCTCCCGCTCCCTGGACATGCGCCCAAATCCGTTGTGGGAAAGGGTTGTCGGTGGTGGCCGATAGTATTCGATCATGTCTTCGAGTGAGTGGGGCGCCTGGACCGGTGGCGGTGCCGCCGACCGGATCCTGGCTGCGCTCGACTCGGTCGACCCGTTCCTGGACGAGGCGTGGGTGACGCCGAAGGGCTCTTTGACCGCGGAGGAGTGCGGGTTGGTGCTCGCCAGGGCGCGGGCGAAGAAGGCCCGGTTCGAAGCACTGGAACTGGCCCTGGTCCGCCAGGGCGAAGCGTGTGACATCGGGAAGCTGACCGGTTCGCCGAACGCCACGGTGTATCTGCGTACCGCGCAGCGGTACGCGCAAAGCGAAGCGTCCGCCGCCGTGGGGCTGGCCCGGGTCTTGGACAAGGAGGCCCGGCTGACCGGTGAGGCGCTGGCGGCGGGGGTGGTATCGGCCCGGCAGGCCGGTGTGATCGCCGAGGCGATCAAGAAACTCCCCGAATACGTCGGTGCCGATGAACGTGACCGGGGTGAGGAGTTCCTGATCGAGGCCGCCCGGACCCACAACCCCGACGAGCTCCGCCGGCTGGGCGAGTCCCTGCTGGAACGGATCGCGCCGGAGGAGGCCGAGCGGCTGCTGGGTGAGGAGTTGGAGCGTAAGGACCGCAAGGCCGAACAGAAACGCTCCCTTCGGTACGTGCCAAACGGGATCCCGCAGTCGGAGTCGGTGCAGATCACGCTGCCGGTGTGGGAGATGGAACTGCTCCGCAAGATCATCGAACCCCTCGCCGAACCCAAGAAAGGACCAGAACCCGACACCCGGCCCATCGAACAGCGGCGAGGGGATGCGTTCGCCGAGGCGCTCGGCCTGCTCGCGGCCGCCTCCACCGCACCGGTTCGCGGCGGCAGGCCGCCCCAGGTCGCGGTCACGATCCCCCTTGACGTGCTCCTGAAGGGCACGGGTGCGGGGACCATCGACGACACCGCCACCCTCATCCGCCCCAGGCCCTGCACCTGCCCCTGCACCGACCCCAAGTACGGAACCCCCAAGACAACCAACGAGACAAGGGCCGCCAAGAGCGCGGCCAAGAACCCCGGCCGGGCCGGTGAACCCACACAGCGGGAGGCAGCAGGCCAGGAAGAGGGCCGGACAGCCCAAGCAGGTAAGCCGAAACGGCCATCACCCGACACCGGAGCGCTCGGGGACGGGATACCACCACCCCGAACACCGGCGCAGCGCCCACAACCGAACACCGAACCCGGTACGGCCGGGCCGGAGGCTGCCATCGACCCGCACGACGGGTGCCCGAAATGCGGAGGCGGCGGATCAGCCCGCTACCTCGGCACCGACGGCACACCCATCTCCGCCGCCACCGTGCGACGGCTGGCGTGCGAGGCCGACCTCATCCCCGTCGTCCTCGCAGG
>NZ_JBEXMJ010000017.1 GCF_040610475.1 Actinopolymorpha sp. NPDC004070
TCGAGACCGAGGCTGCTGCTCATCTGTCATGGACACCTGTGTACTCCTTCAACACGAAAGGTTGATCTCCGTACACAGACCATCTGACACGCCCGCGGCAATCATCGGCGCCGTCCTTGTCAAGATCCAGCCAAGCGACGCACAGGCCGCGCTGACGGCGCTGCCGGCCTCGCGAACCGAGAACGCGGAACTCCCGAAAGCCCCACAAGATCGGGTACCTGTCATTGTCGCCTCGGCTATGCCGAGTGTCGTCGAGGTGCATGTGAAGTCCATCGGCGGGAGCTCCACCGGGTCGGGCACCGTTCTTACCAGATCAGGCCTCATCCTCACGAACTACCACGTCGTGGCCACCCACGACCTGGGCGCCACTCAGATCGACGTCAAGGTAGGAGGACAACACCCGGCGAGCCAGCAGGCGAGCATCATCAGCGCAGACCCAGCGGCGGACCTCGCCGTCATCCAGGTCACCAAGGAAGGAGGCTTCAAACCCGCGTCGCTGGGCGACTCCTCCACGGTCGTGCCAGGCACCCAGGTCATCGCCATCGGCTCCCCCGAAGGCCTGCAAGGTTCGGTCACCACGGGCGTAGTCAGTGCACTCGACCGACCCGTACAGGTCGAGGGAACACGCACTGGCCAGGACAAGCCCCTCACCTACGCAGCGATCCAGACCGACGCCGCACTCAACCCCGGCAACTCCGGCGGGCCGCTCCTCGACCTCGACGGACGCGTCATCGGCATCAACTCTTCGGTGTACACCCCGACCAGCGGCCCGCCGGTATCCGGCATCGGCTTCGCCATACCGATCAACGACGCCGAGAAGATCCTCGCTCACCTCGGCCCGTCGGCATGACCACTTCAAGCGAACCCAGCGGGCCTGGTCGGCGTGCGCACGACCCGATCGGAGGCCGTCGCCGCCCTCGTGATCCCGGTGGACTGGACCGCCTCGGTTCTCCGCAACTACCGCCCTATCTATTCGGTGGTGCGGCGCGTTGAAGCTCGCGCTCGGTCTCAGCGATGAGGCGGCGGGCCAGTTCGCTTTCGGCAGCAGCGACGACCGCTGAGATGTGGTGGGGATACATCCGCGCACGGATCGCAGCCATGCGGGTGAGGTCACCAGTCATTTGTGCGTGCAGCAGTTGGGTGAGGATCTGTTCGGCCTGGGCGGTGGTCAGCTCCGGCACGGGCTCCGCGACCCAGTACCAACAGGCGTCAACCTGGTGCGGCCAGCCCGGGACCCACACGAGGTCACGCCCCAAATAGGCGTTGGCCCAAACGCAGGCTTCACCAGCGTCCACCGGTCCGGTGATCCCGACCATGTGCCCATCGACATGGAGTTGCCAGCAGCGGTCCGGCTCGGTGTAGAAGATCAGTTCTGAGCGATACCAGGCTGGGTTACCCCACTGGGACTCTCTGTCCGTGGTCATGGCGGCCCCCTCCTCGAGCCTGGAAAGGCGCCGATGAGCGGTGGCCCGCCGGCGCGGGCGCAGGATCTCTTGCGTGGGCTCCGAGAGCCGCAACTCACCACGTCAAGGATCCGTCGTGCCCCTCGGCCACATCGACTGGATGAGGTGACACTCACCGAAGCACGCTCACTGCGGTCCTCTGCGAGCCAGTCGGCGTCTGGTGCGGTGACGACTACCTCGATAACGTCATGCAGGCTGGGGCTCGTCGGCTCTTGCGCGGTGAGGACAAGCTGTCCGGGGGAACAGGTCGTCGACGAGCTCGACCACGCCGACGCCACCGGCGGCTCCGGCCAGCTCGACAAGCACGGCCGTCGTCGGCTGCTGTCCGGCCCCGCGGTGGCGGGGTATCTGGCGAAGTACGCCACGAAGGTGACCGAGGCGGCCGGCCACACTCCCGCAAGATCACCGATGAGTCCATCGACTCTTACGCCAACGACACTCACCCCGGTCGGCTCATCGAGGCGTGCTGGCGACTCAGCGAGCAAGGCGACCAACCGGCCGTGGTCGTGGAAGTCGATCGGCCTGACCGGAAACTTTGGCGCTCCAGCGCAAGTCCGATCGGTCGATGCGTACGCGGCGGCGTTGGCGGCGCTGTCGAGTCGTGCGAGCTCCACGCCGAAGCTGCGCAATGGCCGAGGCGAGGCGATCCAGGCACTGCGGCTCGTGCGCCGTTCGGGGGTCAAGGCACCTACTCAGGCAGTCAACCAGCTAAAGGCTTTGGTGATGTCGGCACCGGACGAGCTGGTGAGCGTCTGCGTGATCTGTCGACCACGATGTTGATCCGTACCTGCGCCGGGATGTAACCACCCGGGCGGATTAGCAACCCCGCGACCGCGACCAAACTGCGATGAGAACGCTGCTCCCCCTGGGGTTCGACGGGCACACTCGGCTGAGTCTCGGTGCAGGGCTGGGCGGCGTGATCGACGCCGATCGGCTGGAACCACGGGGGCTGGATAGGCCCGTCTAGACTGCTGTCTGTAGGGGGGTGGGCAAAGCGCCTTCCACCGAATCCCATGATCACACCACATAGTCCCTCTCAACGGGAGATCCGTCGTCGGCTGTGGCTTGAGGGCACCGCCGAGCTGACCCGCGCGCTGTTGGGTGGCCTTGGCATCCACGAGGCGATGAACATGCTCACTCAGCGGATGCGGAGGATCTCCGCTGCGGACTTTGTCGCCGTAGTCCTGGTCGATCAGGCCGACCCTGCCAGCGTGGTCTATGAGGCGGTCGAGGGACTCGGCATCAAGCACGGTATGGGCACCCGGCTTCCGCGCCGGGGCCTGACGGCCGCAACGCTCAGGACCGGGGAGCCGCTCCTCATCGCGGATTTGCCCAGCGATGAGCGGTTCGACCCACCGGATGCCTGGCGGAACACGTTGCGGGAGATCGGCCCAGCCGTGTTCATGCCGCTGATCGCCGAAGGGATTCCCCAGGGCGCACTCATCGTCGGATGGCGGCGGGCATCGGGCCAGGAGCATTTCGATACCGAAGAGACAACCCAGTTGCAGATCTTCGCCGATTACGCAGCCTTGGCACTACAACGGGTCCGGGACCAAGAACAACGTAGACGTCGCGACCGCTGGTTGGAGACCACAGCGGGGATGGCTCGCCTTCTGCTGGGTGAGGTCGACCGCGACGACGCGATGCGTATGATGGTCCGCCAGCTGCGCGGTGCTGTCGGCGCCGATGTGGTCGGGGTTATTCTGGTCGACCCCATCGATCCGACCTCCGCGAGAGCCATCATCTTCGAGGGCTTGGGCCGGCCTGTCCCGCCGGGACGGCGGCTTCCCATGCAGGGCCTGGTCCCCCAGGTGATCAAATCGGGTGAGCGGGTCGTCAGTTTTTACTACACCAGGGAGCCCGGCTACCAACCACCCGCGGAGTGGGCGGAGGCCCTGTCCGACGTCGGGCTGGGGATGCTGATTCCGCTGCTGTCGGACAACAACACCTTCGGCGTGCTGTTCGCCGCCTGGCGACGCGGCTCACCCCTTGAGCACTCCGCCGCGAACGAGGTCGAGCAGGTCCAGACCTTCGCCGATCTGACCGCTCTCGCACTCCACCGGGTGCGTAGCCAAAACGACCGTGCGCAACTGCTCCTGCTCCAAGACCGCGACCGGATCGCCCGCGACATCTCCGATGCCGTGCTCCAACGTCTGTTCGCCACCGCCCTCCGTCTCCGGACCGCCTACGACAAGTGCCCGGAACAGCAGGTACAACAGTCCATCCTTGCGGCGATCCGCGAACTGGACGAGATCAACGAGGAGATCCGGTCTGCGATCTTCCGGATCCGCCCTGACGAAGCCGGTGAATAGCTCGCCCGGGTGGCAGATGTGAGCCGTTGATCGGCGTGTGGGTACTGATGGCTTCGCAGAGCACGCCCATCGCGTAGGAGTCCGCGATGCTCGGTGACGTAGCTGTCCCGGAGCTTCGCCCGATGGGGGTCCGGGAGTGGGTCGCGCAGATGAGTCGGAGTGGTCTGAGTCCTTCGCGGGTCGGCCAGGCGTACCGGCTGCCGGCGCAGATCCTCAAGACTGCTCAGCTGGATGGGCTGGTGGCCGCTTCTCCCTGCGTGGGTGTCCAGCTTCCGCGGCTGCCCGAGCATGAGCCGACGATCCTGAAGCCGGTGCAGGTGGCCGACCTGGCGGGGGCGATGCCCGGTCCCTATGACCTGTTCGTCCTGGCCTTGGCCTACACCGGCTGCCGGTTCGGTGAGCTGACGGCGTTGCAGTGGAGGTACGTGGACCTGGCGTCGGGGTGCATCACGGTGGCCTCGTCTCTGTCGGATGCCAACGGTGTGTTGACGTTCGAGGAGCCGAACGCCCGGCCGTGCAACCAGGATGGCCGGCCGATGCGGAGGCCGGGTTGATCATCCGCACTGCGGCTGACCTGGGATTTCGGTGGGTGCCCCCGGCAGGATTCGAACCTGCGACACACGGTTTAGGAAACCGTTGCTCTATCCCCTGAGCTACGAGGGCGCGGTTGCTCACCTTACCGGGCGGCGGCGGGTCACGAATGCCCAGGACTGCCCCGGTGCGGAGCGTACCGCCGGATCCGCTCCGAGAGACCCTGCGACAACGACTTCGCAGGAGTATGGTCCCGCCCATGTCCTGGCCCCCGGCAGACGTCGGCCCCCGGACGCGCCTGCTGGTCGGGGCGTCCGGAGGTCCCTCAGCCGTTCGCCCGACGCTCGCGCAGGGCTCGTACGGCGCGTACCACCCGAAGCGGGAGCAGTCCGACAAGCGGGGCGCGCCGGCCAAGATCCGCACTGTCCTCGCGGTCGAAGGCGGCGGCGTAACGGCCGGCCTCGGCGGCGGTGGGGTAGCGCTTGCTGCCCGTGGCGCCACAGTCGCGCTGGCACCGCCAGGTCATGGTCTCGCCCTCGGCGGAGAAGCGATACCGATGGCCGAGAATCCGACAGCGCACCATGTCGGCGCATCCTACGGCGCCACCTGGACGTACGCCATTTCGCCGCGAGCAAGTCCGCTCGCGCGTGCGGAGCATCTCACCGCGCGTCCCATCCGCCTTCCCTGAGCGAGTGAAACGGACTGCTCATGTCGTCAACCACGTTGGACACCATTCGTACCCGGGTCCCAGCCCGGCTCGACCGCCTGCCATGGTCGCGATTCCACTGGCGGGTGGTGATCGGCCTCGGCACCGTCTGGATCCTCGACGGTCTCGAGGTGACGATCGTCGGCTCGGTGGCGAGCCGCATGATCGAGAAGGGCAGTGGGATCCACCTGACTGCCGGCGACATCGGGACCGCCGCCGCGATCTACGTCCTGGGCGCCTGCCTGGGTGCGTTGTTCTTCGGTCAGCTCACCGACCGGTTCGGCCGCAAGAAGCTGTTCCTGCTCACCCTGGGCGTCTACATCGTCGCCACGGTGGCCACGGCGTTCGCCTTCGCCCCGTGGTACTTCTTCCTGGCCAGGTTCTTCACCGGCATGGGCATCGGCGGGGAGTACTCCGCGATCAACTCCGCGATCGACGAGCTCATCCCCGCCCGCAACCGCGGCCAGGTGGACATCGCAATCAACGGCAGCTACTGGGTCGGCTCCGCGCTCGGCAGCATCGCTGCGATCTTCCTGCTCTCCGACATCTTCGCCACCGACTTCGGCTGGCGGCTGGCGTTCGGGGTGGGCGGCATCTTCGGCCTGGCCATCCTGGTCGTCCGCCGGCACGTGCCCGAAAGCCCGCGGTGGTTGTTCATCCACGGCCGTGAGGACGAGGCGGAGAAGATCGTCGACTCGATCGAACGCGAGGTCCGCGAGGAGGCCGACGGGGACATCCCCGAACCCGGCGAGAGCATCACGGTCCGCCAGCGCAAGACCATTCCCTTCCGGGAGCTCGCCAAGGTCGCGATCAGGAAGTACCCGCACCGCACCCTGCTCGGTCTCGCGCTGTTCATCGGGCAGGCGTTCCTCTACAACGCGGTCACCTTCGACCTGGGCACCATCCTCAGTACGTACTTCAAGGTGGCGTCCGGCTCGGTGCCGTTCTTCCTGGCGGTGTTCGCCGTCGGCAACTTCCTCGGCCCACTGTTGCTGGGAAGGCTTTTCGACACTGTCGGACGTAAACCGATGATCGCCGGGAGCTACCTCGGCGCCGCCGTGATGACGGCAGTCGTCGGCTTCCTGCTCATGAGCCACTCGCTGAACTCGATCTCGTTCATCGTGTTGCTGGCGATCGGCTTCTTCATCGCCTCGGCCGGTGCCAGCTCGGCGTACCTCACGGTCAGCGAGATCTTCCCGATGGAAACCCGGGCGCTCGCGATCGCGTTGTTCTACGCGGTCGGTACGGCGATCGGCGGCATCACCGGGCCGTTGCTGTTCGGCCAGTTCATCCACAGCGGCAACCTCGGTCTGGTGGCGCTGGGCTTCTTCATCGGCGCCGTCGCGATGGCCTTCGGCGGCGTGGCCGAACTGGTGTTCGGGGTGCGCGCCGAGCAGCAGTCCCTGGAGAACATCGCCCGCCCGCTCACCGCGGAGGAAGCAGACGAGAACGCCGGCGCGGGGGAGCAGGCGGAAGGAGAACCCGAGGACGAGGAGCGGGCGAGGGCGCGGGATGCGGCTCGTAGGGCCGAGACCGAACGCGACGAACGCATCGCCCGGCGGTCCGAACGCCAACGTACGCAGCGATACCGGCCCGGCCCGGGTACGTCGTTCTACTCCCCCGGCATGCACGCCTCCGGCGCCTCGCCCAGCCAGAGCCGCGTGGCCGGGGAACGTGCCCTCGACGAGGAGGTCGCCCTGATCTCCAACCTGGTCCGCGAACACGGAAAGATGGACCGGGACACCATGTTCCGCGAACTCGGCGCCCGCCGGTGGGGCCCCCGCCGGTTCGAGATCGCACTGAGGACGGCCGTCGCCGACGGTCTCATCCGGCCCACCGGTCGCCGGCAGTTCGGCCCGCCCGAGGACCAGGGCCGGTAAGTCGGCACCAGGTCGCAGTGGTTCAGGAGTAGTTCAGCAGGAGAGGCAACAGCAGGCGCGCCGGTCGACGACCGGCGCGCCTGTTGCTGTCAGAGACGTCAGAAACGTCAGTGCCGTCAGTAGCCGCGCTCGACCTCGACCAAGCCGACGAGCTCCTCACCGGCGATGTAGCGCTGGACGTTCTCGTGCACCCGCCTGGTGAGCCCAGGGATGAGCAGGCTGGGCGGGTTGGCCGAGTGGGGAGTGATCAGCGCGCGCGGCTCGTTCCAGAGCGGATGGCCGTCCGGGAGCGGCTCGGGGTCGGTGACGTCCAGGCCGGCTCCGGCGATGCTGCCCGCCCGCAGCGCCTCGACCAGCGCGTCGGTGTCGATCAGCGAGCCGCGGGCGATGTTGACCAGCCAGGCGTGCGGCTGCATCAGTCCGAGCTCCCGGGCGCCGATCAGGTGCTTGGTCTCCGCCGTCGACGGAGCGCCGATCACGACCACGTCGGAGGCGGTCAGTACGTCGTCCAGCCGGTCCGGGGTGTAGGTCTCCGCGGCACCGGGCACCGGCGTACCCGAGCGGGTGATCGCGAGCACGCGGACCCGCAGTGGCTCCAGCATCCGGATCAGCGCCCGGCCGATGCCGCCGCAGCCGACGATGCCGACCGTGGAGTCCAGCAGCGTTCCGGACCGCACGTTCGTCCAGGTCCGCTCGCCGGCCAGCGTGTGCAGCCGGCGTACCCCCGCGAGCATCAGCGCCAGCGTGTGCTCGGCGACACCGTCGGCGTAGCTGCCGACCGCGCAGGTGTAGACCTTGCCGGAGGTGAAGATGCCCTCCCGGAACCACGACTCGATGCCGGCCGACGGAAGCTGCACCCACCTGATGCCGTCGTGGTCGACGTCCTTGAACTGGTCGGGCGACCCGCCCCACCACACCAGCGCCTCGGCCTGCGTGGGGTCGTCGACCACCTCGCCACCGGCCGTCTTGACGGCCTCGAGGAGTTCGGGCAGCTGCTGTGGGCCGACATAGATCCTGGGGGTATGTGCTCCGGAGGTCATGCGACCAGTATCTCCGCGCGGCAGTTTGTCGCGATCGGCGGTGGTCGCCCGGACGGTGATCTCAGCTTGCCCGGCGGGCGGCCACGTCCTCGGCGGTCACGTCGAGCAGGAACCGCTGTGCCGGACTGAGCCGGTCGTACGTCGTGGAACGGATGTAGGCCTTCTGGTCCAGCTGCTGGGGGAGGTCGCGAGTGCAGAACGCCATGTGCATCGCCCGCCTGGGCCGGTCGGAGCTGTTGAGCGTACCGCCGTGCCAGAGGTGGCTGTTGAAGATCACCACCGTGCCGGCGGGGGCGAGCAGCTGAACCTCGTCGGGATGGGCGTCCTTGGGGTCGGCCATCTCCCTGCCGGGGAGCTTGGCCCACCGGTGCGAGCCCGGGACGACCCGGGTGGCGCCGTTGTCGGCGGTGAAGTCGTCCAGCAGCCAGATGGAGTTGCACACGCGGTACGCACCGGGCTGGACGGGCTCGCCGTAGTCGGTGTGCAGACCCTGGAGTCCCTTGCCCGGCCGGGAGGCGCGGCTGTTGAGGGAGAACACCTTGAAGTCGCCGAGTACGTGCCGCATGCCGGCCAGCACCCGTGGATGGGTGAAGCACACGTCGAACATCGGGTCCTTGTTGATCAGGTCCGACAGCCGGTCCGCGCCCTCCTCCTGGTGCACCTCCAGGCCGGCCCGCTCGCCCTCGGCGGCGGTGAGCTCGGCCAGGCGCGTGTTGAACGCCGCGACCTGCTCGGAGCTGAGGATGCCCGGCAGCGGGAGGAAGCCGTCCCGGTCGAGCTGGTCCTTCTCCTTGCTGGACAGGGTTTCGTCGGTGACGGCGAGGTCGCGCAGTGCGGTCGCCATGTCCATGGTGCGCTCCGTTCGGTCGAGTTCGCGCTCCATGGTTCGCCGCGTTCGGGCGGGTGTTCCACCACTTGGCCGCCTGCGGTCACCGGCTGGCCCGAAGCGGCTGATGCGGCTCTCGCGGGTGACGCGGGCGGTGTGCGTACGCCCGGGTGGTGTACGCGCGACGCACCCGGCCCGGGAGCCAGGGCCCGGGCCGGGTGCGTCGCGGGTTCAGCCGTCCGAGCCGCCGATCAGGCCTCGGACAGGTTGTCGATCGAGGTGAGCTCGTCCGCGGACAGCTCGAAGTCGAACACGTCGATGTTGGCCTCGATGCGCTCGCGCTTCGCCGACTTCGGGATCACCACGACGCCGCGCTGCAGGTGCCAGCGCACGATCACCTGCGGGACGGTCTTGCCGTACTTGTCGGCGAGGCCGGTCAGCACCGGGTCGTCTAGCTTGGCGGCGCGGAAGGGGCTGTAGCCCTCCACGACGACGCCGCGCTCGCGGCTGCCCTCGAGCAGGTCGCGGTCGAACTGCACGGGGCTCCACTTGATCTGGTTGACCGCGGGCGTCACGCCGGTCGCGGAGGTGAGCTCGTCGATCTGGTCGAGGGAGTAGTTGCTGACGCCGATGTGGCGTACGAGCCCCTCCTTCTGCGCTTCGACGAACACCTTCCACGACTCCACGCCGGCGGTGCCGTTCGGCGGCCAGTGGATCAGCCACAGGTCGAGGTGGTCCACGCCGAGCTTGTCCAGGCTCTCCTGGAGCGTCTGGCGCTCACGGCCGACGTGGTCCGGGGGCAGCTTGGTGGTGACGAAGACCTCGTCGCGGGGTACGCCGCTGTCGCGCAGCGCGGCGCCGACCTGGTCCTCGTTGCCGTAGCCGGTGGCTGTGTCGAGGTGGCGGTAGCCGGCTTCCAGCGCCCAGCTGACGGCCTGGCGGGCTTCGTCGCCGGAGAGCTGCCAGGTGCCGAACCCGATCAGCGGGATGCGGGCGTCGGGGGAGAGCGGTGCGGTGAGTTGGGAGGACAGGCCGATGTCAGTCATGCCCTCGGTCCTACCCCCTCGGACCCGTGAAACGCCAACCAGTTGGCCTGGCGGGGGCGGGCTGGCCAGATGTGGCCGAACCGGTTCGCGGAGGTACGTTCGAAGGGTGTCCGACTCGACTCCCCAGCCCCACTCCGGGGCCTCCTCACCCGCCGGCTCTCCCTCCGGCTCGCCCGCTGACCCGGCCGCCCGGATACCACTCTCCGTACTCGAACTTGCACCGGTCGGCGAGGGGCAAACCACCGCAGAGGCCCTGAACGCCGCCGCGACCGTGGCCGAGCGGGCCGAAAAACTCGGCTTCCGCCGCTTCTGGGTGGCCGAGCACCACAACATGCCAGGCGTCGCGTCCACGTCACCGGGTGTGTTCGTCGGCCACGTCGCTGCGCGGACGAGCAGCATCCGAGTCGGTTCGGGCGGGGTGATGCTGCCCAACCATCCACCGCTGGTGGTCGCCGAGCAGTTCGCGATGCTGGAGGCGCTGCACCCGGGGCGGATCGACCTCGGCATCGGTCGCGCGCCAGGAACCGACCCGGCGACGGCGGCGGCGCTGCGCCGGACGAAGGAGGGGCTCGGTGCCGAGGACTTCCCGCAGGAGCTCGCCGACCTGCTCGACCTGCTCGGTATCGAGGAGGGCGGCGGGCGGCTCGCCCTGCGGCGGATGAGCGCCACGCCGGTGGCGACCTCCGCGCCCGAGGTCTGGCTGCTCGGGTCGAGCGGCTACAGCGCGCAGGTGGCCGGGATGCTCGGGCTGCCGTTCGCGTTCGCCCACCACTTCAGCGCAGCGAACACGGTGCCCGCGATGGAGCTGTACCGCTCGACGTTCCGGCCGTCCGCGCGGCTGGCCGAGCCGTACGCGATGGTCACCCAGTCGGTCTACCTCGCCGACACCGCCGAGGAGGCGGAGGCGATCGCCCGGCCGGCCCAGCTGGCCCAGGTCTCGCTCTACACCGGCCGCCCGCGGCGTACCCCCACGCCGGAGGAGGCCGCCGCGCACGAGTGGACCGACGCCGAGCTCCGGATCATCGAGCAGGGCCCGAGCAGGCCCACCATCGGCGACCCGAAGTCGGTGCTCGCCGAGCTCATCGACCTGGTGAGCGCCACCGGTGCGAACGAGCTCATGGTGACGACGATGACGCACGGACTGGCCGAACGCCTGCGAAGCTTCGAACTGCTCGCGCAGGCATGGTCCGGGGGAGGCGCCCAGGACGGACCCCGGGCCGGGTAGCCGGGCGGGGTAGCCGCACTGGGCAGCCGGAGGCCGGAGGCAATTGGTTTGCGCTCGGTCCCGCGAAGCCGCACGCTCGTCGCCGTGACCGACATACGCACCGATCGTCTCCTGCTTCGCCGATGGCGGGACACCGACCTGGCGCCGTGGGCGGAGATGAACGCCGACCCGGCCGTCCGCGAGCACCTGGGTGACCTGCTGACCCCCGAGCAGAGTGCGGCCTCGGTGGGGACGTTCAAGGCGGAGTTCGACCAGCGCGGCTACGGCTGGTGGGCCGTCGAGGAAGTCGCCACCGGGACGTTCGTCGGCTTCGCGGGCCTGGACCTGGTCGACGACCACATGCCGTTCGACGGGATCGAGATCGGCTGGCGGCTCGCTCGCTCCGCCTGGGGGCACGGCTACGCCACCGAGGCGGCGTTCGCGACGCTGGCGTTCGGCTTCCGGACTCTCGGGTTGCCGGAGATCCTGGCGGTCACGACAGCCGGGAATCATCGCTCACAGGCGGTGATGCGGCGCATCGGCATGACCCGCGATCCCGAAGAGGACTTCGACGATCCGTCGGAGCCGGAAGGGCCGTTGCGGCGCTGCGTGCTCTACCGGCTCCGTGCCGCCGACTTCCGCGCCACCGCCCCGGCGGCGGACCGTCAGGCCGGGTAGCAGCGGATCTCGGCCGCCTTCACGCTCGCCCAGATCCGCGCACCCGGCTGCAGGCCGAGGTCGGCGACCGCGTCGGCAGTGACGTCGGCGAGCACCGGCGGCCGGCCGGAAAGCCGTACGCGCATGAGGTCTCCGTGGCGTTCGACGCCGGCGACCTCCACCTGCCAGCAGTTGCGCGGGCTGCCCCCGGGCGCGGTGCGGTACAACGCGACCGCCGACGGTGCGAACGCCACGAACACCTCGCCCGTCGCCCGCGTCCCCGCGGTCAGCTCACCGCCGTCGGCCAGCCGTACGACCCCGGCCTCGTCGGTGTGCCCGCGGAAGAGGTTGAGGCCGACCAGGCGGGCGACGTACTCCGTGCGTGGCGTACGAGCGACTTCTGCCGGCGAGCCCTCCTGCGTGACCCGGCCGTTCTCCAGCACGACGAGCCGGTCGGCCAGCACCATGGCGTCGAGTGGTTCGTGGGTGACGAGGATGCAGGTCCCGTCGTACGCCGAGAGGTGGCGGCGAAGGTCGGCGCGGACGTCGACCCGGGTGCTCGCGTCCAGCGCCGCGAGCGGCTCGTCCAGCAACAGCAGGCGGGGCGTCACGGCGAGTGCCCGGGCCAGCGCGACCCGCTGCGCCTGCCCGCCGCTCAGCGCGCGCGGCCTGGCATCGGCGACGTGGGCCAGCCCGACGCGTTCCAGCCAGGACAGGGCCGCCGCGCGCGCCGTCGCCTTCGCCACACCGTGCGCCCGCGGACCGAACGCCACGTTGTCCAGCGCGGACAGGTGCGGGAACAGCAGGTAGTCCTGGAAGACCACGCCGATCGGGCGCTGCTCCACCCGCAGGTAGTCCCGCGTCTCCGGCCGGTCCAGCACCTGGTCGTCCAGGTGGATCTCACCGGAGCTCAGTGGCTGGAGCCCGGCCAGCGCGCGCAGTGTGGTCGACTTGCCGGCCCCGTTCGGGCCGAGCAGCGCCACCACCTCACCGGGGCCGGCGGCCAGGTCGAGATCGAGCGTGAACGGCGGCCGCCGGACGACGACGTGTGCCCGCAGGCTCATCGGGGCACCCATCGGTCGCGCAGAGCGGCGAGCACAACCACCGACACGACGAGCAGCAGCAGGCTGAGGACGATCGCGGCGTCCGGGCTGGTCTCCATCGCGACGTACACCGCGAGCGGCATCGTCTGCGTCGTTCCGGGGAAGTTGCCGGCGAACGTGATCGTGGCTCCGAACTCACCCAGCGCGCGGGCCCAGGCGAGCACCGCGCCGGCCGCCACACCCGGAGCGACGAGGGGGAGGGTGACCCGGCGGAACGTCAGCCAGCCCGAGGCGCCGAGCGTGGCGGCGGCGTCCTCGTAGCGCCGGTCCGCCGCGCGCAGTGCCCCCTCCACGCTCAGCACCAGGAACGGCGTGGCGACGAACGCCTCGGCGAGGACGACCGCCGCGGTGGTGAACGGCAGCGACAGGCCGAACCACGCGTCCAGCCACTGTCCCACCAGACCGCGCCGGCCCAGCACGAGCAGCAACGCGACCCCGCCGACGACAGGTGGCAGGACCAGCGGAACGGTCACCAGGGCGCGCGCCAGGCCGCGTCCAGGGAGCGCGCTCCGGGCGAGCACCCAGGCGAGTGGGACGCCGAGCACCAGCGCGACCAGCGTCGCGAGGGTCGCGCAGACCAGGGACAGCCGCAGCGCCTGCCAGACCTCCGGCCGGGCCAGCTCCTCGGGCAGCGTGGACCAGGGCGTACGGACCACCAGGCCGAGCAGCGGGACGACCAGGAAAGCCAGCCCCACGCAGGCGGGAACGGCGAGCACGAGCGGAACCCGGGCGCGTACTCCTGCCCGGCGCTGCTCGCCGGCCGTCCCTCCAGCCATGCCCAGACCTTAGGTCGGCCCGGGTCCCGGCAGACGACGGGTACCGGCTGAGCATCGAGTATCCGAGGAGTGCTGGTCGGGGCGGATCACCGGACTGCCCGGCGGCGAGGCATCATCGAGGGCATGGACGAACCCAGGCGGCCCCGCCCCACCCGCCGGTCCGCGGACGCGATCGGCCCGTTGCTGCCCGACCGGGCGACCGAGGACGACCCGGAGCGCTGGGGCGACCGGGACGGGTCCGAGGACGACGCCGACCGCCGCCTACGCGATGAGGTGCCGCCCCACCACGGCCAGTAGGAACAGCCCACGCCCGGTGAGGAGGAGCAGCCGTCAGCGGGAGACCGTCGGCTGCCCGGGCGGTGCCGGTGGAAGGTCCCGGCCCGGACTCCGGTCGCCGGCTCCGTCCCCTCCTGGTTCTCCGGCACGGCCGTCCCGCTGCTCGCGGGCCTCGGCCAGCAGGTCGCGGATGTCGCGGAGCAGCAGGATGTCCTCGGCGGGCGGAACCTCCGGGACGGCTTCGGGGTCGTGGTGGTGACGGCGCAGCGCCGCCAGCCGGTTGACCGGCACCACCACGAGGAAGTAGATCGTGGCGGCGATGATCAGGAAGTTGAACACCGCGTCGACGATCAGCCCGAGGCTGAAGTGCGCGTTGTGAACGGTGAAGCGGCCGACGTTGGTGAGGTCGGGCTTGCCGAAGATCGCCGCCACCAGCGGGTTGATGAACCCCTCGAGCAACCCGGTGACGATCTTGGTGAACGCCGCGCCCAGGACGACCGCGACCGCGAGGTCGAGAACGTTTCCACGCATCAGGAACTGCTTGAACCCCTTGAACATCGGGCTCCTTCCGGTCGATGCCGGAACCTACCGCGCACCGGCCGCGCCGCATCACCCCCCGTCCGCGTTCGCGAGCGCCGCACCGCCCCGATCGCGAGGATCCGGTGGGTGTGTCCGGATCCTGAGCAGGGCCACCCGCGATCAGGGCACCGCGGGCGATCACGGCTCCGCGCGCAGCACCAGAGAGATCCGCGACGTGACCGCCGCGCGGGCGAGCTCGGCCGCGGTCTCCGCCGGCACCGCCACCACGACCAGTCCGCCCTCGCCGCCGGCGTCCACCGACCCGCCGGCACCGAGCCCACCGAGTGGTCCGCCGCCCACCGATCCGTCCGCGCCGTCCGATCCGTCCGCTCCGGCACCGACGCTGCCCGGCAGGGCGAGCACCCGGACGTGGGCGGCCACAACTCGGGCCGGGCGGGCCGCCTGGTCGACGTCGGTCTCCGCGGCCAGCAGGTCGATCCGGTCGCCGGGCCGCACCAGAGCCAGCGAGCCGGGGTCGGCGACACGTACCGGAGCGGCTACTACCTGCGCGGTCGAGCGCACCTGGGCCAGCAGGTCCGGACCGAGCACCCGGGCGTCGGTGAGCGGCTCGCCCGCCCGGACCGGACCGGCCAGCACGGCACCGCGGCCGGCCGGCCTACCGGCCCGTGGATCACCAGGGCGCAGGACACCGGCTGGTACGACGTGGGGCGGGAGCGCGACCTCGCGCAGGTCACCCGGTGAGATGGGCGCCCCGCCGGGAAGGTCGCGCGCCGCGGCCAGGACGGTGACGGTGGGCGGCGGCTCGGGCGCCAGCAGGTGCAGGGCCATGGCGACGCCCGCAGCGGCCAGGCCGGCCGCCACCAGACGTCGGTGCCGGGAGATCGCCCGGGCGACCTCGGCCGGCGCACCTCGCCCGCCGTGCCGGTCGCGAGGGCGAGCGGGGGAGCCGGGTACGCCGGCAGGGGAGGCTGCCGAGGACAGCCCACCCGCGCCGAAGCGGCCGGTGGACGAGGTGCCGGTGTGCGAGGTGTCGGTGGACGAGGTGCCGGTGTGCGAGGTGGCAAAGCGACGGCGGGACATGCGACGAGGCTAGGCAGCCGACCCCGCCCCAACCGGGTTGTCCACAGCCAGGCCGCTCAGAACGCCGAATCGCCGTCTGTGGACGAAAACCTGGCAGCCAACCAACGACTCGGCGAACGGCCCGGACATGCGAACTGCCGCCCTCGACCGAGGGCGGCAGTTGCGTACGTACGAAACCCACCGGATCGCCACCGGCGGTGGCGGAACGAGCTAGGCGGCTAGGCGGCGTTGGAGGAACCGGAACTGCTCGAGGTGCCCGCCTTGGACCCGGAGTCCTTGCCCGACCCGCTGCCGGAGCTAACCGAGCTGCTCGAGCTGTCCGACGACTTGCCCGAACCGGAGTCGGCGGAGCTGGACTCCTTGCCGGAGCTGCTGGACTCCTTGGACCCGGAGTCCTTGCCGGCGTTGGAGCCACCGGACCGCTGCTGGCCGTCGCGGCTGTCGGTGCGGTAGAAGCCGGAACCCTTGAAGACCACACCGACCGCACTGAAGACCTTGCGGAGCTTGCCGTTGCACGCGGGGCACACGGTCAGCGGGTCGTCGGAGAACTTCTGGACCGCCTCGAGCTGCTCGCCGCAGTCGACGCAGGAGTACTGATAGGTAGGCACTGCCACCCTCCATGTGCACGGTCTGAAGACCTTCGCCGGCCTCGGCGGCCCGGTCGAAGGCGGCCTGGCCAAGGCGATACCGCAGCAAAGATTAGCACTCCGAGGCAAGGACTGCTAAGCGTCCCGGCCTCGGAGTGCACGAACCATCGAGGACCTCACAGTCCTCGCGAACCATCACACAGTCACTCGAACGCCTTCAGGTCCCGGTCGGTGGCGAACCACAGTGCCTCGGGGATCTCGAAGGTGGCGTAGGAGTAGTTGCCCATCGGAAGCCAGTAGTCGTACTCCCCGACGGTCGATCCCTGCCAGACCAGCACGATCCGCCAGGTGTCGACGTAGAGCGTCCAGACCCGCCGCTTCCGGACGGCGCCCTCCTCCTCGAAGGTGTAGATCCGCTCCAGTTTGACGAGGTTGCCGAGCAGGTCGTCCTTGCGCGACTCCACCTCGCACCCGGGCAGTTGGGCGAGCCCCGCCTCGACGCCCTCACGGATCGTGTCCAGGTCCTCGGCGATCACGTGCTCGTCGAGCTTGCTGACCCACGCCGCGAAGTACGTCTTGGGGTCGTCCTCCTCGGGGGAGAACAGCACGCCCTCCCGGTCCTCGTCCAGCTCGAACTGGTGCCAGTCGGACGGGAACCGGAACGAGAACCGCCCCATCGGGTCCTGGTAGGTGCTCACCCCGGTGAAACGGGGCCGCCCCTCGCGGACGGGAGTGGTCACTTCGTTGCCTCCTGCTGCCTTTGCGCCTGCTGCTGCTCCGCCACCTTGGTCATGACCTCCGGCGCCACCGGAACCTCGGCCAGACGGCTCGCGCCCTTGAGCTCGAGCGTGTCGGAGAAGTGACAGGCTGCCATGTGGTTGTCACCGGTATCGCGGAGCGGGGGCTCCTCGGTCCGGCAGATGTCCTGAGCGTACGGACACCGGGTGTGGAAGTAGCAGCCGGACGGGGGGTTGGCCGGGCTGGGCACGTCGCCGGTGAGCAGCGTGGGCCGGGTCCGCTTGCGGGGGTCCGGCTGCGGCAGCGACGACAGCAGCGCCTCGGTGTAGGGCATCTTCGGGTTGTAGAACAGCTGGTCGGTGGTGCCGACCTCGACCACCTTCCCGACGTACATCACCGCGACCCGGTCCGAGATGTGCTCGACCACGCTGAGGTCGTGGGAGATGAAGAGGTACGTCAGGTCGAAGCGCTCCTGGAGGTCCTCCAGCAGGTTGAGCACCTGGGCCTGCACCGACACGTCCAGCGCTGACACCGGCTCGTCGCAGATGATCAGCTTGGGGTTCAGCGCCAGTGCCCGGGCGATCCCGATGCGCTGGCGCTGGCCACCGCTGAACGCGTGCGGGTAGCGGCTGGCGTGCTCGGGCCGCAGCCCGACCACGGTCAACAGCTCGGCGATGCGGTCCCGCAGCGCCCGCCCGGACAGCGTGTTGTTGATGATCATCGGCTCGGCGATGATCCGGCCGACCGTCATCCGCGAGTCCAGCGACGAGAACGGGTCCTGGAAGATGATCTGCATCTCCGGCCGGATCCGCTTCAGCGTCTTGTGGTCGGCGTCCCCGATGTTGACCTTGCCCAGCTCGGAGTGGTCGAAGACCACCGATCCGTCGGTGGGCTCCTCCAGCCGGAGGATGGTCCGGCCGGTGGTGCTCTTGCCGCACCCGCTCTCGCCGACGATCGAGAACGTCTCGCCGCGGTTGACCGAGAGGTTGACCCCGTCCACAGCCTTCACGTGGCCGACGGTCCGCCTCAGGAAGCCCTGCTTGATGGGGAAGTGCTTCTTGAGGTCGGAGACCTCGAGCAAAACGTCGTTCACGATTCCTCCTACTTGCCCGCGGCGGCGGACGCGGACGCGGCCTCGGCAGGTGTGCTGCCCGGGTAGAGGTGGCACCGGACGTTGTGGTCGGCTTTTCCTTCCACCGGAGCCTCCACCGGCAGAACCGTGTCGCACAACCCCTTCATCGCACTTGGACAGCGCGGGTGGAAGGGGCAGCCCGGAACGGTGGAGTACGGGTCGGGCACCGAGCCCTTGATGACCTCCAGCGGTGTCCCGCGGTTGACGCCGATCCGGGGGATCGACCGCAGCAGCGAGACGGTGTAGGGGTGCTTGGGGTCGTGGAAGATGTCGTCGACCGGCGCGCGTTCGACCACCCGGCCGAGGTACATGACGACCACCTCGTCACACAGCTGGGCCACGACGCCCATGCTGTGGGTGATGAACATGATCGACATGCCGTACTCGTCCTGCAGCTCGCGCATCAGCTCCAGGATCTGCGCCTCGGTGGTGACGTCGAGAGCCGTGGTCGGCTCGTCGGCGATCAGCAGGGTCGGCGTGCACGACAGCGCCATCGCGATCATCGCGCGCTGGCGCATACCACCACTGAGCTGGTGGGGGTAGCTCTTGGCGATGCGGTCGGGGTTGGGCATCCCCACCCGGCGCAGCATCTCCACGGCACGCCTGTTGGCCTCGTTCCGGTCCGGCGTCTGGTGGAGCAGGATCGCCTCGGCGATCTGGTCGCCCACGGTGTAGACGGGGTTCAGCGAGGTCATCGGCTCCTGGAAGATCATCGAGATCTCCTGGCCGCGGATGGCCCGGATCCGGTCGCCGGTCGGGTCCAGCGAGGTCAGGTCGACCACGCCCTGGGAGTTCTCGGCGGGAGCCTGCGTCGCGGTGTCGGTGCCCTCCGTCGGGCCGGCCTGGGCCGCGGCTTCCCTGGGCCCGCCCGTACCCGTACGGCCGCGGTTCCGCCTGGTGGCCCGGCCGCCGCCCTGCCGCTCCACACCCGGCCGGAACAGGATGTCGCCGTTCACGATCCGGCCCGGCCGCTCGATGATCCGCAGGATCGCGCGGGCGGTGACGCTCTTGCCCGACCCGCTCTCGCCGACGATCCCGAGCACGCGGCCACGGGGAACGTCGAACGTGACGCCGTTCAGCGCGCGGACGACGCCGATCTGGGTCGGGAACTCCACCTGCAGGTCGCGGACGCTGACGACGGCGTCGGCGGCCATCTTGGTGGAGGGGTTGCTGATGGTTGCCTCACTCATGTCGAGACCCCTGTCTCTCCTCGTTGCCGAACGAGGCCGGGACGCTCAGGTTGCGTCCCGCCTCGCTCGTGCCGCGGATGCCGATGGTGTGCGGGTACGGCTCAGCCATAGGGGTCCACCGCGTCGCGTACGCCGTCACCGAGCAGCTGGTAACACGTCACCGCGATCACCACCGCCACGGCGGGGATGAGCATCCAGGGGTACTGCTGGACCGCCTGCACCTTCTGCGCGTCCTGCAGGAGCACACCCCAGCTGACCGCCGGCGGCAACATCCCGATGCCGAGGAACGACAGCGACGTCTCGGCGATGATCGTCGTGGGGATCGCCAGCATGGTCACCACCACCAGGTGGCTGATGGAGTTCGGCACCATGTGGCTGAGGATGACGCGGGCGTGCCCGCTGCCCGCTGCCCGGGCCGCCGCCACGTAGTCGGCGCCGGCGTAGGACATGACCTTTCCGCGGATCTGCCGGGCGAGGCCTGCCCAGCCCACCAGCGACAAGATGACGGTGATGAACAGATATCGCTTGGTCACCGTCATGTCGCGGGGAAGGATGGCCGCCATCATCGCCCACAGCGGCAGCGTCGGCACCGAGAGGATGATCTCGATGATGCGCTGCAGCACGTTGTCCACGATGCCGCCGAAGTAGCCGGAGATGGTGCCGATGATGGCACCCAGGATGGTGCCGATCCCGACACCCACCAGACCGATGGTCAAGGAGACCCGGGATCCGATGACGGTCCGGCTGAAGATGTCCCGGCCCTGGTCGTCGGCGCCCCACAGGTAGATGGTGTTCGGCTTGTCCACCCCGAACAGGTGCGTGGTGGTCGGGATGAGGCCGAAGACCTTGTAGTCGGCGCCCTTCACGAAGAAGTTGATCGGCGTCGCCTTGTTGCAGTCGGTCTTGTACTCCCAGGTGAAGGTGTCCTTGTTCAGCGTCTGGGCCACCCCGCAGACCGCCGGGCCGCCCTTCCAGGTGAGCTTGGCCGGCGCGGCGTTGGCCCGGTCGGAGTTGACGGCGTTCGCGTCGTACGGCGCAAGGAACGGCGCGAACAACGCGATGCCGTACATCACCAGCAGAACGATCCCGCCGGCCACCGCGAGCTTGCTCTGCTTGAAGCGCCGCGCCATCAACCGCCACTGGGGGATCTCGCCGACGTCGGAGCCCTTCTCGGTGGGCGCCTGGTGCTCTTGGGAGATTGGTTCTTGGATGATCGCCATCAGTGGCGCCCTCTCACTCGGCGGACCGGGCCCGGGGGTCGACCCAGGCCAGTGCGATGTCGGCGAGCAGGTTGCCGACGATCAGCAGCATCGACAAGAACATCAGCAGTGTGGCCGCGAGGTACATGTCCTGGTTCAGCAGCGCCTGCAGGTACAGCGGTCCGGTCGTGGGCAGGTTGAGCACGATGCTCACGATCGCCTCACCGGAGATGAGGACCGGCAACGTCGTACCCAGCGCCATGATCAACGGGTGTACGGCGTTGCGGGTGGCGTGCTTCCAGATGACCCGGCGCTCGAGGACGCCCTTCGCGCGGGCGGTCTGGACGTACTGCTGGTTCAGGACGTCGAGCAGGTTGGCCCGCATCACGCGGGTGAGCCAGGCGGTGCTGCTCGCAGAGATGACGACCAGTGGAATCCACACGTGCTTGAGGAAGTCGACGAACTTCGCGCCGCTCCACGGGGCGTCCTGGTACTGCGCGGAGAACAGTCCGCCGACGTCGGAGCCCAGGAATCTCGCCGCGAACACCAGGACGACCAGTGCCAGCAGGAACTCGGGTACGGCCACGCCGATGAACTGGAACAGGGTGATGAGGTAGTCGGGTAAGGAATATCGATGGGTCGCTGAATAGACCCCGATGGGTATCGCTATCAACCAGGCGATGATGAGCGCCCCGCCCGCGAGCATGACCGAGAGCCCGAGCCGGCCCCAGATGAGGTCGCCGACCGGCTGGCGGTACGTGAACGACTGGCCGAAGTCGCCCTTGACGAAGCCGCCGATCCACTTGCCGTACTTCACCATCACCGGGTCGTCCAGGCCGTAGCGCGCCTTGAGTGCGTCGATCTGGTCCTGCGACACGTTGTTGCCGATGCTGCGCAGCCGCTGGATCTCGGCCGTCAGTGCGTCTCCGGGCGGCGCCTGGATCATCACGAAGCTGACGATCGAGATGATGAAGAGCGTGAGGATCATGTAGAGCAAACGCCGAACAATGAATACGACCATCTGTGCGTCTCCCGATCAGTCGATCCCGGTGGGGCGAGGCCGCAGGAGGGTGGGGATGCCGGTCGGCACCCCCACCCAACGTGTGCGCCTTAGACCTTGTGCTGGTCGGGGTTGTCCCAGAAGAAGGTCTCGGGGTCATAGACCGCCGGTGTGGGGTGGATCCACGGGTTGGCGAAGCCACCCTGGGCGAGGTTTTCCTTCTTCGGGATGTTCATCAGGCCCTGGCGGGCGAGGACGACCCGAGGAGTGTTGGCGACCGAGCCCTGGAAGAACGGACCGTGCTCGACATGAATCTTGATCATGTCCCACACCATCTTGGTCCGCTTCATCTCGTCCGGCTCGACCTTGGTCTTGTCGTAGATCTTCCACAGCTGCTCGATCGGACCGCCCTTCTCGGGCTCCATCCGCGGCGGCGTCCGCTTGAACGGGTCGACGTTCAACTGCTTGCCCTCGTCGGGCGTGCCGCGGACGTTGTACCACTGACCTTCGAGCGGGCAGTACCGGCTGTTCTCGATCGGCACCAGCCACTGCGGGTAGACGAGGTGGTTGGGGCCGTCACCGACCTCCCACGCCGTGGTGGACGTGAGCTTGCCGGTGTTCCACAGGTCGCCCCAGCCCTCCGGGGTGACGGGGTTCTGCTGGGCCTTGATGCCGATGGCCTTCCAGTCCCGCTCGAGGTAGGAGTTCTTCTTCTTGTGCTCGTCCACCGTGTCGGCGGGGTAGTCCAGCGAGATCTTCAGCTTGCTGCCGTCGGGGAACTCGCGGAATCCGTCGCCGTCCTTGTCGACGACGCCGAGCTCGTCCAGCAGCTTCTTGGCCGCCTCCGGGTCGTACTTCAGCGCGGAGTCCCGCCACTGCTGGTAGACCTGCTTGCCCTCGTCGTAGGCGACGTACTCCTTGGCCTTCGGGCTCAGCGTGCCGGTGGTCTTCTCGCCGGTGTTGAAGTAGATCGCCTTCTGGATGTCGGCCCGGTTGGTCGCCATCGACAGCGCCTTGCGGAACTTCGGCTCCCGGATGAGCTTGCGGAACTTCGGGTCCTTGTGGTCGTAGTTGAAGAAGAAGACCGAGCTCGTGCCCGAGCCGCCGTCCCACAAGATCACGTCCAGCTTGGACGTGTTGGCCGACTGCTTCATCGCGGAGATGTCGGGCAGGTCCACACCGAAGAACGCGCCGTGCACGTAGTCGAGCTTGCCCTGCTGCATCTGCAGCTTGCCGACCTGCTTGTCCTGGACGATCGACATGTTGAGGGTGTCGACGTACGGGAGCTGGTCGCCGTTCGGCATGACGCAGTGGTAGTAGGGGTTGCGCTCCCAGACGATGGTGCGCCCCTCCTTGAGGGACTTCAGCTTCCACCCGGTCATGGTCGGGCAGTCGGGGTTGCGCGAGAAGTCGACCTTGGTCTCGAAGAGCCCGCCGGCCGATGCCCAGTTCTTGCCGACCTTCTTGTTGTACTTCGGGTGGTACTGCTTGGCGAAGTGCGCCGGCACCATCCACTTGGGCCCGTTGCCGTTCGTGCCCTTCACCCACATGGCCAGCCGGTCGGCGGTCAGCGGCGCGGGGGCGTCGAACTTCATCTTGAGGGTGGTCTCGTCCGGTGCGCTCAGCTGGGCGACCTTGCCGGTGCCCGATTTGCACTCGTCCGGCGGAGTCTCACTGTGATCGGTGTTGAGCACCAGGTCGTTCCACCAGAACATGATGTCCTCGGTGGACCAGGGGTGCCCGTCCGACCAGCGCAGGCCCTTGCGGAAGTGCAGGGTCCACTCGCTGGCGTCGGCGTTGTGCTCCCAGGACTCGACCAGTCCACCGGTGATGGCCAGACCGTCGTTCAGCCAACGCAGCAGCGTGTGGCCGTACATGTACTCCTTGTTGGAGGCGTCGATCGCGCCACCGGTGGCGGAGGGGCTGATCATCAGCAGGTTGCCGCCGTACTTGCCCGGCTTGACCCACTTGTGGGGGATCACGAACGGGTTCTCCGGCAGCCGCTTCTCCAGCGCGTCCAGCTTGCCCGCCTTCACCTGCTCGGCGAGCATCGGAGCTTCCTGGAACTTCGACGGCTTGGGGAGCGCCTTGGTCTCCGAGCCCTTGGCGGCGGCAGTGTTGCCACCGCCACCGCCACCGTCGCCCGATCCCTTCTTGGGGCCGCCTCCGGAGGTCGAGCCTCCGCCGCTCGAACACGCACCGAGCATGACGCCACCCGCGGCGGCGGCGGACCCGTAAAGGAACGTCCGCCGGTTGAGCATGGCCTTTCCGGTCATCAGATCTGTGCCCTTTCCTTCAAGGCGCTGCGGGCCGGCATCCCGAAGGACCGCCGGACGTTGCCGACTGGCCGAACCCGAAGTGATTCAGTACCGCGCGATCCCACCGCAAGGCGATCCGTACGCCTCGGTCGCGTGAGTACGTGTGCGCTTTGTGCAGTGGATGAGGGGGTGCCGACGTAGGCGCCCCCCGGTGTCACGACGCCGCAGGGGCCGGCGGCCTCCGCGGACCCGGTCTTCGACGTCGTGAAGTCGGTCATGCCCGGCTCGCCGAGATGGTCGGCCCGGCGCCTTGACGCGGGCCCGACGGTGCGCGGACGGCAGCACGGCACCGGCGAGGAGCATCTCCCCGCAGAACCCGCGTTGCGTGCTGGTGAATTGTCATCGTTTTGCGACCGTCTCGTTACCTCTTCCGGACACTGCACGTCAGGCCTCCCAAGTCGGAGACCTGTGCGTAATTTCGGGCATGTTAATGCCGCCCGGGGCGGCGTTCCAAGGGTCTGGAAGAAACTAAACGTCAGAATGTGGAAGGAACTACGCCGGGTCGTGAAGAGAATGCGCTACGTGCTGGAGTCGATCCCGCAACGAGCCCGTTCGGCGCCCGATCGAGCCACCCTGAGCCGGCGAGCTGGTCCGCTTGTACCGCCTGAAAGCCGTGTGGTGCAAGGGTTCTGTATGAACAGGTTGGCCATTACCGGTCGGGTGCGGGCGGCCACCCTTCGGATCCGGGTGGTCGCGGATCCAGCCCTACGTTCACCTCTTGACGGCGGTCTGCGGATGTTGTGCCATACTTCCGCGACCGACGGTCCGGGCGGCTATTCTTCGATACGCCTGATTTCGTCGTCGCTCAATTGTGCTGCCGTTTTTGATTTATTCGACGGCAGCCCATTGTGCATTCCGTGAATTCCTTTTCCGTCGAATGTCCGGCGGGCGGGTCGGCCCCGAGTGCGCGGCGGGGCCGGCGCCGGTCGCCGGCCGAGGCCGCCGCGATCGCGGCCGCGCGTGTCCGGGAGGTGCCCTGGATGCCCTGGTGTAACCACTAGGCTGCGGAGCGTGCAACGACGACTGGTGCGCCTCGGGGTCGCCCTGGTGACCCTGCTCGCGCTCGTTCTGGTCGCGGGTACCGCGGCCGTGATCGTCGCCGTTCGACGCTCGCTTCCCGGGTACGACGGTGAGACGCGGCTGCCCGGGCTGTCCGCCGCCGTGGAGGTCCGGCGCGACGCGCGGGGCGTTCCGCAGATCTACGCCGACACCCCCGAGGACCTGTTCCGCGCCCAGGGCTACGTCCAGGCGCAGGACCGCTTCTACGAGATGGACTTCCGGCGGCACCTCACCGCCGGGCGGCTGGCGGAGTGGTTCGGCCCGCGGCTGGTGTCCACCGACAGGTTTGTACGCACCATGGGCTGGCGCCGGGTGGCGGCGCAGGAGTACCCCCAGCTGTCCGCGCCCGTACGCGGCTACCTGCGGGCGTTCACCGACGGCGTCAACGCCTACCTCGACACCCACAGCGGATCACGCCTGTCGGTGGAGTACACCCTCGGCCTGCTCGGACCCGAGCAGCGGCCCGAGCCCTGGTCGCCGGTCGACTCGCTGGCCTGGCTGAAGGCGATGGCGTGGGATCTGCGCAGCAACCTCGACGACGAGATCGCCCGGGCGCTGGACTCGACCAGGATCGCGGCGGACCGGGTGGACCAGCTCTACCCCGCGTACCCCTTCGACCGGCACCCGCCGATCGTCACCCAGGTGCCGACCTCGGACAGCGCGGAGGGCGGCAAACCCGCCAACCCCGGCGGTGGGTCCGCCCGGGTGCCCGGTCGCTCGGCCGCCGTGCTCGTCGCCCCTACCGGGTCCGGCACCTCGGGGGCCGGCGTGCCCTCCGACCCGCCGCCTCGCGACCTGCCGGCCGGCACCGCGCAGGCGCTGCGGGCGGCCCGGGAGTTCCTCGCCGCCGCGCCCTCCCCGCTGGGCCCCGGTGGCGGAGCGAGCGGCGGCGGTGCGACCGAAGGCGTCGGCTCCAACTCCTGGGTGGTGGCGGGCTCCCACACCACCACTGGCAAGCCGATGCTCGCCAACGACCCGCACCTGGCGCCCCAGATGCCCTCGCTGTGGTACCAGATCGGCCTGCACTGCCGGGTGGTCGGCGAGGACTGCCCGTTCGACGTCGCGGGCTTCGGCTTCTCCGGGATGCCGGGCGTGGTGATCGGGCACAACAACCGGATCGCGTGGGGGCTCACCAACCTGGGTGCGGACGTCACCGACCTCTACGTCGAGCGGATCGACGGCGACAGTTATCTGTACGACGGAGCCCGGGAGCCGCTGACCAGCCGCCGGGAGACGATCAAGGTCAGGGGCCGGCACCCGGTGGAGCTCGTCGTCCGATCCACCCGGCACGGCCCACTGCTGTCCGACGCGGACTCCTCGGTCGCCCGCTCCGTCGGCGGGTCGGAGGTCGGCCGCTGGTCGCGTGCCGGCGGCTGGCAGAGCGGGATCGCGCTGCGGTGGACCGCGCTGGAGCCGGGCAAGGCGGCGGAGGCGCTGTTCGGGATCGACGCGGCCCGCGACTGGCAGTCGTTCCGCGCGGCGGCGGCGATGTTCGACTCGCCCGCGCAGAACCTCGTCTACGCCGACGTCGACGGGCACATCGGCTACCAGGCGCCGGGCCGGATCCCGATCCGCAAGGGCGGCGACGGCCGCTGGCCGGTGCCGGGGTGGAGCAGCGACTACGACTGGACCGGCTGGGTGCCCTTCGACCGGCTGCCGGCGGAGTTCGACCCGCCGCGCGGATACATCGTCACCGCCAACCAGGCGGTGGCGCCGGCGTCGTACTCCGTCCGGCTCGCCGACCACTGGTCCTACGGCTACCGCAGCGACCGGATCGGCGACCTGATCACCGAGCTGATCCGCCGCAAGGGCCGGCTCGGCGTGGCCGACATGCAGGCCATCCAGACCGACACCCGCAACGAGGCCGCCGCCATGCTGGTGCCGTACCTCCTGCGGGTCCGGGTGGACGACTTCACCGCGCAGGCGCAGCGGCTGTTCCGCGGCTGGAACTACAGCCAGGGCGTCGACTCCGCGCCCGCGGCGTACTTCAACGCGGTCTGGGCGAGGTTGCTCGGCTACACCTTCCACGACGAGCTGCCGAGGAACGCCTGGCCGTCCGGCGGCGACCGGTGGTGGGAGGTCGTGCGCGGCCTGCTGAGCCGGCCGAACAGTCCGTGGTGGGACGACGTACGCACCAAGGGGGTGCGCGAGGACCGCGACGCCATCCTGCGCCGGGCGCTGGAGGCCGCGCGCCGGGACCTCACCCGACGCCAGGCAAAGGACCCGGCCGAGTGGCGGTGGGGGCGGCTGCACCGGCTGAAGCTCGTCGACCAGTCGTTCGGGCGGAGCGGGGTGGCGCCGCTGGAGCGGCTGTTCAACCGCGGCCCGTACGACATGCCCGGCGGGACCGACGCCGTGCTGGCGACGGCGTGGAACGCCGCGAACGGCTTCGACGTGCGGGCCGTCCCGTCGATGCGGATGGTCGTCGACCTCGCCGACTTCGATCGTTCGCGGTGGGTCAACCTCACCGGCAGCTCCGGGCATCCTGGCTCGGAGCACTACAACGACCAGTTCCACACCTGGGCGGCCGGCGGCACGTTCGCCTGGCCGTACGCCAAACCCGCGGTGGAGCAGGCCGCGGAGCACATGCAGGCGCTGGTGCCCTAGGCCTAGGCCCTGAGCGTGTTCTCGGTCCTGACGGACGGGAAGCGCACCAGCCCGGACGGCAGGGCGACCGCCTGCACCCGCTGGTCGTGCCGCTGGGCCGGCAGGTTGTCGTCGACGAGCTCCCCCTCGTGCAGGACCGCGCAGCGGAACGCCTCGCGGGCAGCCCGAACGAGCACCCGGTCGTAGCTGCCGCCGCCGCGGCCGAGTCGCATGCCGGATCGGTCGACGGCGAGCCCGGGCACGAGAACCGCGTCGGCGGTGCCCACCGCGCTGGGGCCGAGCCGCGGACCGGCCGGTTCGAGCAGGCCGCGGGGCGCCCGGACCAGCCCCTCGGGACCGGTGTAGACCGCCCAGTCGAGGTCGAGGTCGGGCTCGAGGACCGGCAGCAGAACCCGGATGCCTCGTTGGCGGAGTGCGTCCAACAACGGACCCGTGCCGGGTTCGGTGCCCACTCCGACGTACGCCGCGACCACCGCGGCCCGGCTCACCTCGGACACGCTGAGCAGCACGTCACGAAGCGCAACGGCCGCTGCCTGCAGGTCGGGTGGACGCAGCCGAGCGCGCCGGGCGAGCACGCGGCGGCGCATCTTCTCCTTGGCAAGCTGCCTGTCAGGCGGCGGGAAGCTCTCGGCCTGCATGGTTCGTTATCATCTCTCAACATTCCGGTGGACGCATCACTTCCGGGAAATGACCAACCAGATCAACCGACCGTGCGCAAATTTTCCGGCAGCGTCTACGCTTCGTGACCGAACCGCGTAGGCGATGCTGTACGCGCAGTGATCAACGGCCAGGCTCGGCGGTGCTCCGGAGCGAATACCCCCACACCCACTAGGGTTCGGCGCATGGGTCACTCCGCTTCCTCCTCCACGGTCCGTAAGGCCGTCATCCCCGCCGCCGGGCTGGGCACCCGCTTCCTGCCGGCGACGAAGGCGACGCCGAAGGAGATGCTCCCGGTGGTCGACAAGCCCGCGATCCAGTACGTCGTGGAGGAGGCGGTCGCCGCCGGACTCGAGGACGTCCTGATGATCACCGGGCGCGGCAAGCGTGCCCTGGAGGACCACTTCGACCGGGCGTGGGAGCTGGAGGAGACGCTGCGGGAGAAGGGTGACGACGACCGCCTGGCCGAGGTGCAGCTGTCCAGTCAACTGGCCGACGTGCACTACGTCCGCCAGGGCGCGCCGAAGGGGCTGGGGCACGCCGTCCTGTGCGCTGCGCCGCACGTGGGCCACTCGCCGTTCGCCGTCCTGCTGGGTGACGACCTGATCGACGAGCGCGACCCACTGCTGCCCACGATGATCGACGTCCAGCGCGAGAAGGGCGGCAGCGTCGTGGCGCTGATCGAGGTCGAGCCCTCCCAGGCCCACCTCTACGGCTGCGCCGCCGTCGAGGCGACCGACCGTGAGGACGTCGTACGCATCACCGACCTGGTGGAGAAGCCGGACCCGTCGGAGGCGCCGAGCAACCTCGCGATCATCGGCCGCTACGTGCTGGCGCCGGAGGTGTTCGACGTACTCCGCGAGACCAAGCCCGGGCGCGGCGGGGAGATCCAGCTCACCGACGCCCTTCGCACTCTCGCCGGGCGCAAGGTCGAGGAGGGTGGCCCGGTGCACGGTGTCCTCTTCCGCGGCCGCCGCTACGACACCGGTGACCGCGCCGACTATCTCCGCGCGACGGTGCGGCTGGCGGCCGAGCGGGACGACCTCGGGCCGGAGTTCCTGTCCTGGCTGCGGGAGTTCGTGGCGGAGAAGGACGGGCAGGACGGCCGGAGCGGGAGCAGGTAGCAGGACGGGCAGGGTCGGTGGGAAGGCCCGGGCCGGACACGGACGCGCGGTACGCGCGGTGAGATCGGAGGACCCGCGGTGAGAACCGTCGACGAGCACCTCGCCCAGGCGCTGGCCGCCGTCGCGCAGCTGCCGCCGTTCCAGCAGCACCTGCTGGACGCGCAGGGGTGCGCCCTGTGTGAGGACGTCGAGGCCGGCCTCGACCTCCCGTCGTTCGACAACTCCTCGATGGACGGGTACGCCGTCCGCCGGGAGGACGTCGAGGCCGCGAGCGAGGACTCGCCCGTGGTGCTTCCCGTCATCGGCGACCTGCCGGCGGGAGGGGTGGAGGCACTCGCCCTCGCGCCCGGCATGGCCCTGCGGATCATGACCGGTGCCCCGATCCCGCACGGCGCCAACGCGGTCGTCCCCGTGGAGTGGACCGACGGCGGCGTGGCCAAGGTGTCGATCACCCAGGCGCCCGGCGACCGCGACTACATCCGGCGGCGCGGCGAGGACGTCCGTACCGGTCAGCTTCTGGTCCGCGCCGGCACCCGGCTGGATGCCCGCCAGATCGGGCTGCTCGCCTCGGTCGGCCGCGACGTCGTGTGGGTACGCCCGCGGCCGCGCGTCGTCGTCCTGTCCACCGGCTCCGAGCTTCGCGAACCCGGCCAGCCGCTGGGCGTGGGCGCCATCTACGACTCCAACAGCTTCACCCTCGCCGCCGCCGCACGCGAGGCCGGCGCGATCGCCTACCGCGTGGTTGGCGTGCCCGATGACGAGCGGGAGTTCATGCGGGTGCTGGAGGACCAGTTGGTCCGGGCCGACCTCGTGGTCACCAGTGGCGGCGTCAGCGTCGGTGCCTACGACGTGGTCAAGGCGGTGCTGAGCCGGCTCGGCACGGTGGAGTTCAACAGCGTCGCGATGCAGCCGGGGAAGCCGCAGGGGTTCGGGGTGGTCGGCGAGGACTCCACGCCGATCTTCACCCTGCCCGGCAACCCGGTCAGCGCCTACGTCTCGTTCCAGGTGTTCGTACGCCCGGTGCTGCGCAAGATGCTGGGGCTCACCCCCCACGTAGCGCCGACCGTCACCGCCACCGCGACCGGCGGGTGGACCTCGCCGGAAGGGAGGCGGCAGTACACCCGGGTGCGCTACTCCGTCGACGACGACGGCCAGGCCCACGTCGCCCCGGTCGGCGGGCCCGGCTCGCACCTGGTGGGCGGGCTGGCCGGCGCCAACGCGCTGGCGGTCGTGCCCGAGGAGGTCACCCAGGTCGAGGAGGGCACGACCCTGGACGTCATGCTGCTCGACGCCGAGGGCGCGGGCGGGCAGTCGTCCGGGTGAACCCGGCAGCCCAGGAAGGGGCTCAGGAGCGGTCCAGGAAGAGGAAGGCGGCGGATGACTGAACCAGCACGGCCCCGTGGTCTCACCCACGTGGACGAGTCCGGGGAAGCCCGGATGGTCGACGTGTCCGGCAAGCAGGTGTCGGCCCGGACCGCGCGTGCGACCGGACGGGTGCTGGTCAGCGCGGAGGTCGTCGCCTTGCTGCGCGGTGACGGGGTGCCGAAGGGCGACGCCCTCGGTGTCTCCCGGGTCGCCGGCATCATGGGCGCGAAGCGCACTCCCGATCTCGTTCCGCTGTGCCATCCCATCGCCCTGACCGGTGTCAAGGTCGACCTGACAGTGGCCGACGACGCGGTGGAGATCGCCGCGACCGTACGCACTGCCGACCGGACCGGCGTGGAGATGGAGGCCCTCACCGCTGTCTCGGTGGCGGCCCTGTCCGTGGTCGACATGGTGAAGGCCGTCGACCCCGGCGCGGTGATCACCGACGTCCGGGTCGAGGAGAAGGCCGGCGGAGTCTCCGGCGACTGGCGGCGAACGTCGTGAGAGCGCTGGTGGTCACGGTGTCCAACCGCGCGTCCTCGGGCGTCTACGCCGACCGGGCCGGTCCGGTGCTCGTCGAGGGGCTGGCCGCCCTGGGCTTCGAGGTGGACGGGCCGCGGGTGGTGCCCGACGGCGAGCCGGTCGGCGAGGCACTGCGGGACGCCGTCGCCGCGGCGTACGACGTGGTGCTCACCACCGGTGGCACCGGCCTGAGCCCGACGGACCGGACACCGGAGGTCACCCGGCCGCTGCTCGACCGGGAGGTCCCGGGTCTGGCGGAGGCGATCCGGGCGTACGGTCTCGGGCACGGCGTACCCGCGGCGAGCCTGTCCCGCGGCCTTGCCGGGCTCGCGGGAGGCACTCTCGTGGTCAACCTTCCGGGCTCGACCGGAGGCGCGCGGGACGGCCTGGCCGTCCTGGCGCCGGTGCTCGTCCATGCCGTCGACCAGGTGGCCGGCGGCGACCACGTACCCGGGGACACAGCGCCCGCCGACCACGTGCACGGCGACCATGCTGGAGGTGCACGCTGACCAGGACCTGGCCGGTACGGCTTACCGAGGGGCCTGTCGGGCTGCGTCCACTGCGCACCCGCGACGCACGCGCGTGGCGGGACGTCCGCGCGCGCAACCTCACCTGGCTGCAGCCGTGGGAGGCGACGCCACCGGCGGGCGTCGAGCCTCGTCCGCGCACCTTCCGGTCGATGGTGCGGATGCTGCGGGCACAGGCGCGCGCCGGCATCTGCCTGCCGTTCGTGGTGACCTACACCGAGCCGCCGGTGCCGGAGGGCGCGGCCGGCCGGGGTGCCCAGGTCGAACGCCTCGTCGGCCAGTTGACCGTCAGCGGCATCACCCTGGGGTCGGCCCGCTGGGCGCAGATCGGCTACTGGATCGACCAGTCCTACGCCGGGCGCGGCATCATGCCGACCGCGGTGGCGCTGGCGGCCGACCACTGCTTCTTCAACCTCGGCCTGCACCGGATCGAGATCAACATCCGTCCGGAGAACGCCGCAAGCCTGCGGGTGGTGGAGAAACTCGGCTTCCGCAAGGAGGGCTTGCGTCCGCGTTACCTCCACATCGACGGCGACTGGCGCGACCATCTGGCGTTCGCGCTGAACGCCGAGGAGGTGCCCGAAGGCCTACTGAACCGCTGGCGCCGTTCGCAGCGGGGCGCACCTCCGGAGCAGCGGGGGAGTTCCGAACAACACGGCAGCAACGCGCCACCGAGCTGAGTCCTGAGCCGAGTCCGGGCCTGGGGTTCGGGTTGTGTGAGGGACGAGCCCGGACAAGTCCGGGGACTGTCCGGCGACACACCGTGTCACTTGCGCCGGAATCCAAGATTTTTTGCGTACGTTCGTACGCGTGGGTACTGGCCTGATCTACGCGGCGATCGTGGTTGCGTGGGCCGTCTACCTCGTCCCCCTCTGGTTACGTCGGCATGACGAGGCGACCGCCGCGCGGCCAGTCGACGACGTCCCCTCCGAGGACGTCCCATCGACTTCGCGCGTCCTGGCTCGCCGGCAAAGTGCCCGTCCGGCCGAGTCTGGTGGGCAGGTTGCGGTGCCACCGCAGCGCACCTCCTCGACCTCTCCGGAGTTCTCCTCCGCATACACGCACACGCGTCGGCAGGGGAGTGCTCCTGGTGTTTCCGCGGCGGCTCGCCGCAGACGCACGCTTCTTCTGCTCACCGTGCTGACCACGCTGGCCGCCGTTTTGTCGATGGCCGGTGTCGTCGGATGGTGGACCGTCCTGGTTCCGGTGGGGCTGACGGTCGGATTCCTGATGGTGTCTGCCGCCGCCGCGAGGCAGGAGCGTCGACAGGTTGGTGTGCGCCGGTCGGTGGACACGCCGCCGGCGCGTCGGGTGTCCGAGGACCGGCAGCGGGCCGACGACCGTCGCGAGGTGCCGTCGCCGCGGACCGTCTCGCGGCACGCAATGCCCGCCCGCGCTGTGCGGACCGGTGCCGGCGGGTCGTCCGGCCCGAGCCGGGACACAGGACGAGACACTTCGCGGGACGCGGCGAGGAGCACGCTCGTGGCCAGGGCCGATCGGGAGGCCGAGCGGCAGGTCGCGTTCCATGGCGGCGAGGACCGAGGCCGGGACCTCACCGCCGAGGCGCCCCCGGTCACCGCGGCCGCCTACGAGCCGCCCGTACCCTCCACGCCCTCCGTCCCGCCTGCCCCCGCCGCCGAGACTCCGGCGCCGGCCGCGTCGGGCCGGGTGTCGCTGGGTCCGTCGGTGCCGTCCGGCGAACTCTGGGATCCGGTACGGGTGCCGCTGCCGACGTACGTCACCAAGGCCAAGGCGCCGCGGACCGTCCGTACCGTCGATCTCGCCCAGTCGGGCGTCTGGGCTTCCGCCGGGACGTCGGCCGACGGCCTGCTGTCCCGGTCGGAGGACGCGCCCAAGATGCTGCTCGACGAGTCCGGCGTCGGTGATCGTTCCGACGCTGACCGAGGGTCCGTCACCGGCGAGCAGAAGAACGGCGACGCCGGCTGGCGGGCAGTGGGCGACTGAGCCGGTTTCCGGCCGGTCTGTCCCCGCCTCGGGTGACGGACGCGGTGGCGTTCTGGGTGAGTGCGCGTGCTATCGTCTTCGTCGTTCGCCGCCCACGTCGCACTCCGGGGGACGGGCACATGGGATGGGGCTGTAGCGCAGTCCGGTAGCGCACCTCGTTCGCATCGAGGGGGTCAGGGGTTCAAATCCCCTCAGCTCCACCACAGGTCGAAGGCCCTGTCGGGATCACCCGGCAGGGCCTTTGCGTGCTCTTACAGCAGCAAAGTGTGGCAGCTGGCACTCTGGGCCCCGAGATCGTCGAGGCTCTGGCCGAGCTTCTTGAGGGCGTTGGGGGTCAGGGTCGACGACACGTGCGTGTAGACCTCCATCGTCATGGCGATCTCGGAGTGCCTCAGGATCTGCATCGCGACCCGAGGGTGGACGTCCGACGCGGCGAGCAGCGAGCCGCACGTATGGCGAGTGTCGTGGACGCGGATCAAGGCGCCGCTGACGCGGCGCCAGGGCGCTGTCCTCGGGCTTGCCGGGCGGCTCAGACGGCTGACCTTCCAGAGTGTCGGCACGGGGCTGAGCGGTTTGGAGATGTGACCGCCCCGTCCTCCTCGCACGCGTACGGGCTACCTGATCAGTGGCGATGCGCTGGTACCCGATACCCGAAGATGCGGTAGCGCCGCTGCAACGTGAAGCCCACGGACTCGGCGGTGCGGTACGAGCCCACGTTGTCGTCGTTGCAGTGCCAGCCGACCTCGGTCAGCCCGCGGTCGAAGGCGATCGCGACGGCAGCCGCGGCGACCTGAGTGGCCAGGCCGCGGCGGCGGTGTTCGGGAGCCGTATGTATGCCGATCTCGGCGCGGTCGGCGACGATGCAGTCGGCCAGGCTCCAGCTGGCAAGGTCCTCGCCACGCAGGGCTGCCGCCCCGAATCCATGTGCGAGGAACGCGTCCTCGCTGCCCCAGTTACTGCCCATCCAGTTCCGCAGATGGCTGGGCACCTGCCGGTGTTGCAGCAGCGTGGCGTCGATCGGTGCGATTCGGTACCCGGGCGGTGGATTCGGTTGCGGTCGAGGCTTGCGATGCACGTAGTGTCGCCGTGGCACCGCGAAGACGTCGAGATCGGGCATGATCACCTGTGCCGCTGGCGGCCAGCCGTCGTGGTCGAAGGAGAGCACCAGGTCTTCATCGCGTTCGGGCATGATGGTAGCCGCCAGATGCTCCCGTAAGCCTGCGATGAGGCGGACATCTGCCGGGTCACCGCCGACGAAGTTGCCCTCCGGGGAATGGACGAAGACTGCACTCGGACGGACGGGGTCGTCGACGAACACGTCGCCTGGCATCGCACCCGCGAGCACCGCCGCCACGCTCAGCTGGTGATCAAACCCGGTGAGCAGCTTCGCGACCGTGGCGTACGCATGCCGGGACAGCCTTGTGAGCATCTTCCTCCTCATGCTGGCGGCACCGGTATGCACCACAGCGTCGGCGCGCAGCAGTCTGCCCATCCGCGCCAGGATCCTCAAACGATTTCCGCGACGCCGGCCGTGGACCTACGTTTCCCCAGCTGACCGTCCTCCGGGAGGGGCCATGCCCCTGTGGGGCCACCGAACGGCCTTGAGCAGCCGTTGATGATCAACTCTCGCCTCTTCGAACCACGCTCGTCGCCGGCCAGGCACGTCAGCCCCCAGACACGAGAACCCACTCGTAATGCGTAGCTCGTCTTACCTGTAGGGCGCGTAGGTGACCTTGCGGCCGCGGACCTGCCATCCGGCCTTCGGAAGGATGCCGCGGAGTCTCTCGTAGCCCGTCTCGTGGTCGATTGACCCATCCGCATATGTCACCTCGACCCGAGATCGACTCGTCCCGAACACCTCGCTGGCCTGGTCGTCGCGTTCGACGAGCTCCCACCTGCCACCGGGACCTTGGCCAGTTTCGA
This sequence comes from Actinopolymorpha sp. NPDC004070, assembly GCF_040610475.1. Taxonomy (NCBI): domain Bacteria; kingdom Bacillati; phylum Actinomycetota; class Actinomycetes; order Propionibacteriales; family Actinopolymorphaceae; genus Actinopolymorpha; species Actinopolymorpha sp. NPDC004070. The sequence goes on from NZ_JBEXMJ010000017.1 coordinate 35,354, forward strand.
GCTGGAGCGCCGAACCGAAGTCGATCCAGGTCACCGCTAGCGCGTCTGTCCGGGAAGGGATCAGCTCGGTCATCAAGGCGCCGGCTCCGTCAACGTCGTTGCTCTCCCACCGGCGTCGCACCGTGCAGGTGGTGCCGAGCTCGCGTTCAAGCTCGTCCGTATGTGATCCGACAGTTGATCCGCGATACATGTCCGCCAGCTGATGTGCGACACCTGGCCGGCCTAGGCGTCAGCGGTCCGTGGCCGCTGTGCCTTGATGCTACGGACTGGCTGGGTGGTGGTCGGGCGCACGAGCCGGGGCGTCGGCGTCGGGGCGTTCGATGGCCGGGTCGTCTCGGACACGTGCACGGTGGCGGTGTGGTGCTGTGCTCGCGTGCGGGCGTGACTGTTGGCCTGGCTCGGCGTGGCAACCTCCCGACCGCTGGTGGGCTGCAACTGGACGGCTGCGACGAACCGTGTCTCTTGGTCAGGTGTTGGCGGCGGCGATCACTGTGGTCAGGGATGCGTGGAGGTCCTCGAGTTCGGGGATGGACATGCCCAGGCGTTCGATGATGGCCGGCGGGATCTTCTCGGCCCGGTCCCGCAGGTTGTGGCCGGCCTCGGTCAGGGTGACCGCCAGGGATCGTTCGTCGCGCGGGTCACGCTGGCGACGGACGTATCCGCTGGACTCCAGTCGTTTGAGCAGTGGCGAGAGGGTGCCCGGGTCGAGTTGGAGCAACCCGCTCAGTTGCTTCACCGACAGGGGTGATTCCTCCCACAGGGCGAGCATCACCAGGTACTGCGGGTGGGTGAGGCCCATGGGGTCCAGCAGCGGACGGTAGAGCGCGATCACACTGCGGGAGGCAACGGCGAGAGCGAAGCAGACCTGGCGGTCCAACGCCAGCAGATTCGCCGCCTGGGCGGGTCCGGTCGCAGCGCCCGGTGCCACGTTGGAGTCCGGCATGTCCCTCCTTGTTCGATCCATCTTCAGCTATCAGGTACTCTATCAATTGGTACACCAAGCGTTGGCGTGCAAACTACATGGCGTCCATGCGACGCCGCCGGACCCTGAGGGGAGTCCCGATGAGTAAGAAGAACGCCGGTCTGAGCCTGTGGTACCGCTTCCGGTGGCGCACGGTGTGGCTGTTGCTGCACGTCATGGGGCCGGCCGACCTTCCCGACCACATCGACCCCCGGAGCCGGATGGTGCGTGAGCGGGCTGCCCGACAGGCAAGGGCACTGGCGAAGGCCCAAGAGAAGGCACAGGAGGCGACCCGGACCGAAGCGGAGACCACGGCGGGCAGCACGGTCGCCTGAGGAACTTCGCCGTCGGTAACGCGAACTACACGTGCCGATGTGCGACGTGTGGCCTGCGATCTTCTGGCCGATGACCATGATGACGCCGCTGTTGTTGGCTCCCCGCTGGACCCGGATCGGTTCGGTCGAGGGGCGTGGCAGCGTCCCGACTGGGCGGGTTCGCTGCGATCGGACGGCTTCCCCGGGCTGCAGCGGGTTGGGGCGGGTCCGCAGCAACTCCCGCGTCTCGGGGTCGAAGAACAGCAGTGGTGCGCCTTCTTCGATGTAGATTCCGACCCGTCGGCCGCGCCGACATGATCCAGGTACCGTCCGTACATCTCGGCGGTCTCCGCACCGGACCCGTTTGGTTCATCCAACGCCGCGACCCGAACTTCCTCGAGTACATGTCGCAGTGGATGGACAAACCCGTGATCGGGGCGCTCGGAGGAAACGCGATGCGTGCCTTCCGCGTTCTCCTCGACTACCCCGCCGCACGAGTCTCTCTCCGGCAGAATTAGGCCTGGCCACATCGTGGAAGGGCATGCGCGGCCGTGGCGGTGATCTACTTCGATGGCGATCAGACCTTGTGGGACTTCCGCGCGTTGATGCGTCGGACGCTGGCCGCGACGATCGAGGAGCTGCGCAGGTTGGTCCCTGCTGCCGAGGGTGACTTGTCCATAGACACCTTCGTGGCGGACCGGGAGTTCGTGGCCGAGCACCTCGCAGGCACCGTCACCAACCTGGAATCCATCCGGCTGGCCGCCTTCACGCACAGCTTGCGCCGGCTGGGCATCGTCGACGCAGGGCTCGCTGAGCACCTCAACGACTACTACCTGCAGCGGCGGTTCGCCGACGTCGACCTGTACGACGACGTTCTGCCGACGCTGGAGACCCTCGTCCGTGACCACAGCGTGGGGCTGCTTTCCAACGGAACGTCATGGTGGGTGACTCGATCCGCAACGACGTCACGTACATCTTCTGCCAGACACCTGTCGCACTTCACCCGACGAGAGTTGGAACAGGAGCTGAGCATGAAGGTCCAGGTGCCCGAGGTGAAGGCTGCCGACGTACGTAGCCGGATCCGCTAGTCCCCGGTCGTGCCGTCGATGGCTTCGCGGATCAGATCCGCGTGGCCGTTGTGGCGTGCGTACTCCTCGATCATGTGCAGGTAGATCCACCGGATGTCGCGGTCGGGACCGCCCCACGGGAAAGGTACGACGTCGTCGAGCCCCCTGCCGGCCACGGCCTCGCGGGCCGCGCCGATCTCGCGCCGGTAGGTGTCCAGGTCGGCGGCGGCGTCGGCCACCTCGATGTCGTTGAAGTCGGCGCTGCCGTCGGCCTCGGTCCAGTACAGGTCCGGCACGTCCTGACCCGCCGCGCACTGGCGGAACCACCCGCGTTCGGCGTCGGCCAAGTGCCTGACCAGGCCCAGAAGCGAGAGGTTCGACGACGAGACCGCACGCAACCTGAGTTGCTCCGGCGTCAGTCCGGCGCACTTCATCAGCAAGGTGCCGCGGTGGTAGTCGAGCCACTGCTGGAGTGCCCTGCGCTCGGCGGCAACGTGATCCGGCTCAGCACGCTCGGCCGGGGGAGCGATCCATTCGGCGGTCACGGCGGCCAACGCTACCGCCCGCTAGTGTGCACGCATGTTCGAGACTGCGCTGGTGAACGTCTACACCTCCGACATCGAGGCGGCGATCGGTTTCTACCGTGATCTGCTCGAGTTCGAGGAGACCTTCCGGACACCCACCGAGGGGACCCCGGAGCACGTCGAGCTCCGGCTCGGCGGGTTCACGATCGGGCTCGGCACGGTCGAGGCGGCGAAGAGGGTCCACGGCGTGGACGCCGAACCAGGGCGACCGGCGATGGTCGTGGTGATCTGGGCCCGAGACGCCGACGAGGCCTTCGCGAAGCTGGTCGCGGCGGGAGTGCCCGCGGTCCAACCGCCCCACGACGCCGGGAACGGCAACCGCAACGCGCTTCTGCGCGACCCGGACGGCAACCTCGTGGAGATCGTCTCGAAGGTTTCTTGACGTTCAGTCCAGGCAGAACTCGTTGCCCTCGACGTCCTGCATCACGATGCACGACTCTTCGTGGTCGTCAGCGGGCAGGAGCCGCTGGCGTACGGCGCCGAGTGCGACCAGTCGCGTGCATTCGGCCTCCAGTGCGGCCAGGCGCTCCTCACCGACGAGCCCCGTGCCGACCCGTACGTCAAGGTGCACTCGGTTCTTGACGACCTTCCCCTCGGGAACGCGCTGGAAGTAGAGTCGCGGGCCGACGCCTGTGGGATCCACGCAGGCGAACGCCGAACCCTGATGCCCAGGTGGCAGCGTGCGGTCGAAGTCCTCCCACGTGTCGAACCCCTCTGGCGGCTTCGGTAGGACGTACCCGAGCGCCTCGCACCAGAAGCGACCAACCCGCTCCGGATCTGCGCAGTCGAAGGTGACCTGGACCTGCCTGACGGTCGTCATCGGCTCACCATAGGGGCGCCGTGGGTGACCCAGCCAGTCCATGTCCCTTCACGGGTTGGCGATCTCGCGCCGCGGCAACAGGAATGCCGTACCGAACACCAGGACCGCGGAGACGACCAGGGTCACTCGCGAACCGAACTGGGCGGCCATCAGCCCGCCGACGAGGATGAACACCGGCTGGGCGACCGTGGTGGCGAAAGCCCACAGCGTCGACACCCGTGACATCAGGTGGTCCGGTGTGGCGAGCTGGCGGTAGCCGGCCATGGTCGAGTTCGCCATGGCGGCGAAGAAGAGCAGGCCGGCGAAGCCGATCCCACACTGGACCAGACCGGCCAGGCCGGGCGTGGCAAGCGGGATGAGGAAGTTCCACGGTCCTCGCAGCAGGCTCGCCCACCACAGGACCCGCACCGAGCCGAAGCGGGCCGCCATTCTGCGGGTGAGCCGCGCGCCGACCACGCCGCCGAGGGACGGCAGACCCATCAGCAGTCCGTACTGGAACGCGGTGAAGTGCAGTTCGCGCAGGTAGAAGATCGTGGTGACCGGACCCGACATGGCGATCGAGCCCGTGAAACAGACCCAGCTGATCAACATGTTGCGCAGGGCGGGGTGGCCCCACACGAAGTGCAGCCCTCCCGCCAGCTCGCTGCTCCGGGACCGCTCGCTGTGGCGGACGGGTGGCGCAGGCTCGGGTTGACGGATCAGGCGGACGGCCAGCGCGCTGGCGAGGAAGGACACGGCGTCGATCAGGAGCGTGCCGAGCGCGGTGAGCAGGCCGACGAGCGCGCCTCCGAGGGAAGGGCCGACCGACATCCGCAGCCAGTTGGTGGACTCCAGGCGTCCGTTGGCGTCGATCAGCCGCTCCGGTGACACCAGGGCCTTCAGGTGTGCCTGGGCGGCACCGCCGAAGGCGATGCTGCCGGTCGCGTTGACGACCGCCACGACACACAACTGAGCGAACGTCAGGGCGTGTACCAGGCCGGCCAACGGGACGCTGGCCAGGCTCACGAAACGGGTGACGTCGGCCGCGATCATCACCGGGCGCTTGCGCCGGAACTCCACGAAGTTCCCCATCGGGAGAGCGAGCAGGGCCGTGGTGATCGCGGTGAACGCCGCGAGCAGGGAGATCTGGAACGTCGACGCGTGCACGACCGTGACGGCGACGATGGGAAGGGCCACCCCGCCGACCGCCGAGCCGAGCTGGCTCACCGCCAGGCCGGCCCACAGCCGCTGGAAGTCGCGGTGTCCCCGCACACTGACGTGCTGCACTGTCATCCGAAGCTCCCCGTGGACGCGGCCGGGCGACGTTACAGCAGTGGCGGTCCCGAACGTCCCCGTACGACCGAAATCGGCCGGGCACTCGGCGCGCAGTCCCGCTTCGCAACAGCAGGTTGACGCGCCCGACGCGGCCGGTGAGGCCTGGTGGAAGAGCGCGGTCGTCTACCAGGCGCTTCGACACGAGGACCCGGTGGTCCAGCGCGGCAACTTCCACCTGCTGCTGCCCGACGATCCGCACATCCACGCCTTAGCGGCGAGGAGATCACCCTACGGGTGTGGGAAGGGGTCGTGCTGCGCCGGGCGTCGTCGCGATAGCGCGGTCGCGCCTCAGGCGAGCAGCGCCTCGCGGTTGGCGAGTACGAACTCGGCCGCGATCCGGTAGCCGCGCGCGTGGTCCTCGTCGCGGTGCACCGCGAAGCTCGGGTCCCCGGCCCGAACCTGCCCTGCGATGTAGGCCCCGATCGAGAGCAGCCGCAGCGCCGCGAGATCGACGATCTCCTCCGGCGTCACACCACCGCCGTAGGCCTCCGCGAACAGCCGCAGCCGGCCGGCGCGATCCGGCTCGGTGTCCCATCCGAACGCCTTCAGCCCCTCGGGCGGATGGAAGGGTACGAACTGGTGCGCCGCGTAGGCCAGATCCCATACCCGGTTGGAAGGACCGATGCTGTCCCAGTCGAGGATGCCGACGACCGAGCTTCCGTCGAAGACGATGTTCCACGGCGCCACTCGGACGAGGCGCTGGTGAACGTCGCTCGCGCGATCCGCGCCATGCACGACGCCACCCAGGGCTTCGAGCCGGTGGACCCATCCGCCGAACTTACCCAGGGCCGTGCGCGTACCGCGACGTACGTTGCCGACCAGGAGCGCCCAGGAAGATCCGCAGCCCGAACGCCGCGTACCAGGCGTAGTGCCAGAGGACGTCTCCGCGTTCGAGCAGACCGCCGAGCCGTAGCGTATGAAGCGGAGAGCGCGGCATCAACAATGCGTACCCCGCGAGCACCAGGACGGCTGCTCCCGCCGCGGCCACAAGCGAGTACGTCCCCCATCGGCGCCAGGACGGCTGACGGCGCAAACCGATCCCCACGACGACGTAGGCGACCAGCGACACGACCGAGCTGACGGTCGCGCCGGCCGTGTGCAGGACGACGGTCGCCGGGCCCGAGGTGAAGACACCGGCGGTGAGCGTCCCGAGGCCGTCGAAAAGCATGCATCCGACGGCGACCCCGCGTGCGCCGGGCCGTAGTGCACCACGCATGAGAACGCCGAACGCGACGGCGAACGCTGTCAGGCACAGACCCAGCAGAATCCCCGCGGAGTCGACGATCCAGCCCAGCGGCCCGGTGCCAAGTGCACTGATCGGCTGGTGGACCGGTGAATAGCCGGGCCGCAGGAATCCGGCGAGCGTGAACGTCACACCCGTGACGACCGGTCCGAGGACGCCGCTCAGGGCGAGCCATCGCACACGTGGGTTGCCGGCGACCGGCCCCCGTACGAGACCCTGCGTGCCTGTCGCCACCTCGTCACCCCTTCCACGTCTCCTGCGTGCAAGGTTCTCCACTTCTGCGGACGGATTCGTCACCCTCCGGGCGGCGGCTGACCTACTACCCAGGACGTAGCCGGGCCCGCTCACACGGCATCCGGGGCTCCCGTTCGTCGGTTGCCGGGTCGCCCCCGTCGCAGGACGGCCAGCGCGGCGAGCGCCGAGCCCAACTCGCCCACGGCAAGGCTGACCCACACTCCCGACGGACCGGTGTGGCTGAACCCGACCACGAGCGGGACCTTGATCGCCAGGATCGTCCCGATGGAGATCAGGTACGACGGGCGCGGCCGCCCCAGGGACTGGAAGTACGCCGACACCAGCGGTGCGACGCCGGCGACGGCGAACCCGAGCGCGAGGATGCGCAGGGCGTTCCGAGTCGCCGCCGCGACGACCGGATCGTCGACGAACGCGGCCACGAGCGGGCCGGCGGAGACCGCGACGGCAACGAGGACGAGCACGCCGTAGCCGACCGTGGCACGCAGGGAGAGGGTCCGTGCGCGTGACACCCGGTCGTACAACCCTCGCCCGGCGTTGTAGCCGACCAGGGGTTGCAGGCCCTGGCTGATGCCGAGGTGGGGCATCATCGCGAACGTCTGGATTCGTGCGCACATGGCGAACGCCGCCAGCGCGGTCGCACCGCCGGTACGCGAGAGCGTCGTGTTGACCAGCACTGCCAGCATCGTGGCACCGAAGCCCGCGAGGAACGACGGAGCGCCGACACCGAGCAGGGCTCGGATGGTCGGGGGATGCGGACGAAGGTCGGCCAGGCCGATCCGGTACGGCCGGTGCCGTTGGAGGAAGAAGAACCACAGGCTCATCACCGCGGACACAGCCTGGCCGCCGACGGTGCCGAGTGCCGCGCCGCGCACGCCGAGGTGCAGGCCGAAGATCAGCAGTGGATCGAGGGTGATCTGCACCAGGATCGGCACCAGCCACAGCATGGTCGAGAACCGCATCCGCCCCTCGGCCCTTACCAGGCTGGAGAATCCGGTGGAGAAGATCGCCCCGGCCAGAATGACGACCGCGTACTCGCCCGCGAGTGTGCGCGTGCTCCCGGACGCGCCGAGCAACGTCAGCAGCGGGCCCAGCGCGAGCAGCCCCACGACGGTCACCGCGACGGCTGTCGTCCAGAACACCACGAACGCGTTGCCGGCGGCCCGTGCGGCCGAGCGCGGATCGTTCGCGCCGAGGCTACGCGAGACCAGTGAGGCGCCGCCGACGCCGACCGTCGTCGACACGGCACCGAGCACCAGCAGCACGGGAGTGACCAGGTTGACCGCGGCCATGGCGAGCGTCCCCACGCCGCGCGCGACGAACCACGTGTTGGTCAGTGCGTAGATCCCGTAGACCCCGACGGACAGGGTGGTCTGCGAGCACGCGTGCCACAGCAGCCGGCCGACGGGCGCGGTGCCCAGCGCCGACGCGTGGTCGACCGGCGAACGCCTGCCCGGAGGTGCGGTCACCGGGCGGTCACCCGAGGCGCGGTCACCGCGGCCTCATCGAGCGCTCATCGGGGACGGCAACCGAACCGCGTCATGAGTTCGCTCACCTGCCCACGTGCCCAGTCGTACTGCTTGCTGTCGGTGTGCCCGCGGTAGACGGTCTCGATCACCATGACCAGTGCCAGGTGCAGGCAGTACAGGCGCCGCCGCACCCGCTCGGTCTCGGTGAGCTCGTCTCGCCCGTACCCGCGCATGAACGCCGTGGGGTCACCGAACGCCGGAAGCTCGATGGGCACGAAGCCCGCCTCGATCAGCGGATCGCCGTAGAACGCGCGCTCGTGGTCGATGATGCTTGCGATCTTCCCGTCGCGGACCAGGACGTTGCTGTCCCACAGGTCCCACTCGACGTACTTTGGTTCCACCACCCCGTCCAGGGTCGCGGCATTGGCGGTGAAGACCTCGCGTACGACGTCGTAGTCCCAGCCGACGTCGACCTGGCGGTGTTCGCCGTCTCGCAGCACGTCCTCGAAGATGCCGGCGAACACCGTTCGCCAGCTCTGGTCGTGAGGTCCGGCGAGCGGGCCGAAGCCCGGGCCCCGGATCGAGTTCAGCTCGCGGTTGGCGGCACCGACCGCCTCCTGGTACGCCTCCAGTGAAGTCGCTGTCAATGTGTCCTTGACAATGCCGAGGTTGTCCGCGTCGACGTACGGCATGAAGAAGTAGTCGGCGTCACAGAGCTCGTGACTGCTGTCGGCGAAGTCGACCTGCGGCACCGGCACGGTGGTGCGCTCCCGGATCATGCGCAGTGCCGCCAACTCGATGGCCATCGCACCACGTTCGTACGTCATCACCTCGGTCCAGGCCGGAGGGGCGATCTTGAGGACGACGTTCGTGTCGTCGCGCAGGCGGATCCGGTAGGCGACGTTGAACCACCCGTGCCCCAGCTCGCTCACCCAGTCGGCGCCGTCCGCCGGCACCTGGTCCGGCCCGTAGGCCCGTGCGACCATCGCCTTCAGCGTCTGGGGCGACTGGCGGTTCTTGGTGATGCTCTCCATCGGTCTTCTCCTGGTCGGCGAAGGTGCAGCCGTCACGAACCCTGCTCGCCGCCATGGACACGGCCGTCACCCAGGATCATCCTCGGTGCCATGAACCTCTATCTACTCGGCACCGTGATCGTGGTGGTGATCGTGGTGGTCCTGGTCGGGAGACGCCTCGGCAAGCCGCGGCCGTACCGGAAGCACGTCGGGCCGAGGCAGAAGTACGAGCGCGGCACGAGCCGGCCCCTCACCCACTCGGTTCAGCACGGGTCGTCCTCCTCGTACGGGGGTGGGGACTTCGGCGCAGGAGGGCACGTAGGCGGCGGGTACGACGGTGGCGGTGGCGACTGCGGCGGAGGCGGTGGGGGTGATGGCGGCGGGGGAGGCGACGGCGGCGGGGGTGGATGCTGACCCGTTTTCCCATGGACACAGGCATCGCCCCGGCTCATCCTCGGTGCATGGGGTACCTCCTGGGCGCGTGGATCGTGGGAATGATCCTCCTGGTCCTCCTCGCGCATTTTTCCGACGGCCGTCAGGACCGGAAGCGTCAGATGAAGGGGACCAACGAGCACGGCCCGACCCTGCCCTTCACTCACTCCATACCGTGGGACGGCGGTCGGGGAAGCGCCGTCGGAGGTGGCGGCAGCTACGGCGGCGACGGTGGGGGCTGGGGTGGAGGAGACTGCGGCGGCGGTGACGGCGGTGGTGGCGACGGCGGCGGGTGCTGAACGGATTTGAGTAGTTTCGCCTGTAGCCCGCCGGCCGTCGGAGTTCATGCTCGTCGACCCGACCTTCTGCTGGGGTGTAGGGGGGTAGCAGTGGCCCTGGTGGTGTTGGGCATTCTCAACAGCCGCCAGCGCAGGAAGCGCAGTGAGGTCGTCTGGGACAACGATCGCGGTGGCCGTCCAGCCCCGGGTCGACTCCGACATGCGTACGCCTCGCCCGGCATGGGGCAACTGCCTCAGTAGCTTCGGCAGCGGCGGGGACGGCTGTCCGCGACGACAGTGGGCGCGACCAGGGGGTGGTGGCTCGTAGGGTCGCCGCATGCCGCCACCCAATCGTTCCGGTCGTCCCACCCGCCGCCTTCCCGCCAGGCCGAGATTGCCGAAGACCCTGACCCGGGCGCTGCTTCCGGAACACGACCTGGCCGACGAGGGGCACCTGCGCCGGCTCTCCTACACCGACCTCGACCTCGCCGAGCGCGACGTCACCTCCTGCGACGTGGAGGAGTGCGTCTTCGAAAGCGTCGAACTCCGCGGTGGGATGTTGGCGAAGTCGAGCTTCGCCGACTGCCGCTTCGACCGCTGCGACCTCGCCAACCTCGCGACGACGAACTCCTCGCTGATCCGCTGCGAACTGCGTGGCCTGCGGACCACCGGCCTGCGCTGGACCGACGGGACCATCCGCGACGTCGTCTTCGACCAGTGCCGGCTGGACCTGTCGGCGTTCCGGTTCAGCACGCTGACCGCGGTGCGTTTCGCCGGCTGCCGGCTCACCCAGGCCGACTTCACCAACGCCGACCTGCGCAACGCGCGCTTCGACGACTGCGACCTGTCCGGTGCGCAGTTCGCCCAGGCCGACCTGACCGGCGCCCGGCTGCGCAACTGCGTCCTCGCCGGCGTACGCGGCGTGGAGAACCTGCGCGGAGCCGTGATCGATCCCGACGACCTGGTGGCGTTGAGCTACGCCCTCGCCGGAGCGCTCGGAATCGTCATCGGGACCGGCGACGACGATGCCGATCCCGACGACGACTGAGCAGGCGGCGTACCTACGTCAGTCGCGGAACAGCAGCGGGGCGACGTTGTACAGGCTTCGCCGCCAGGTCTGCCACTCGTGCGCAGTACCCTGCGAGCGGTAGGTCTGGTGGCGGATGCCCTGCTTGGAGAGCACCGACTCCATCGAGGTGAGCGCCTCGTCGAACCTCTGCTCGCCGGTACCGGCCGACAGCCACAGCAGCCGGGTCCGCGCGTTGAACGCCTCCGCGTCCGCCAGCGCACCACCGAACGCCGTCTCCGGGTCGAGCGGGTCGAACACCGCCGCGCTGAACGCCACCACGCTCGCGAAGGTGTCCGGGTTGGTCAGCCCGACCGACAGCGCCTGCCGGCCGCCCATGGACAGCCCGGCCAGGGCACGCGAACGCCGGTCGGGGACGGTGCGGTAGGCGGCGTCGACCATGGGCACGACGTCGCGTACGAGCAGGTCGCGGAACGAGTCGAGCAGGCGTGCGTTCTGTTCCGGGGTGTACGGCGGAGTGGCCGGCACCTCGCCCGGCTCCAGCGCGTACCCGTTGTTCATCACCACGATCATCGGTTCGGCCTCACCGCGGTCGATGAGGTTGTCCAGGATGAAGTTGGCCCGGCCCTGGGTCGTCCAGCCGCGCTCGTCCTCACCGGCGCCGTGCTGGAGGTAGAGGACGGGGTAGCGCCTGCCCGGGTCGTCGTCGTACCCCGGAGGCGTGTAGACCAGGCAGCGTCGCCAGGTGCCGGTGGTCGCCGCGTGGAACCACCGCGTCCGCACCTCTCCGTGCGGCACGTCCAGCAGGTCGTGGAAGTCGGTGCCGGGGTCGGGCACCTCCAGGCCGCTGGTGGCCGCGCCGCACCCGAAGAACGTCTCGGTGTTCGGGTCGTTGGTGGGTACGCCGTCGATGACCACCCAGTAGTAGTAGAAGCCCGGAACGACCGGCGGAGTGGTCACCGTCCAGGTCCCGTCCTCGCCCCGGATCATCGGCAGCACCTGCCCGGCGGCCAAGCCGCTCTCCTGGCCGGGCGGCTTGAGTTCGACGGTGCGCGCGGACGGCGCCGACACCGCGAACGTCACCCGGCCGTCGGCATGGATCCAGGGATACTCGGCGGTGCGGACCGCCGACGGGGACCGCTGCCCGTCGACGGCTCTCGGCGTGTCAGGCGTGGACTCGGGGGTCATGGGCTCCACCTTCGCTGTCGCATCGATGCGGACTCGGCATCTGTCCTGGGCGTCGCGTTCCTACCTTTGCACTCAGAGCCCACGGGGTCACGCGGCCCGGAACACCCAGCGGCGGAGCAACAGGAAGCGCAGCAGGGTCGCGGCGGCAGTGTGCTCACCGCTCCGACGGCGCCGAAGCGCAGCAGTTGCCGGGACAGGCCGGCGGGTACGCCCGCGGCGAGTGGTGCGGGACGGCCGCGCCCGAACTCCGCCCGTATCCGGGCCAACGGCAACCGTCCGGTGGCGAACGCGCGGCCCAGGCGGGCGATGCCGCGCAGGTCCGGTCGGTCGTGGCGTACGGCGGGGGAGGCGTGGTCGTCATGCAAGCCACGGTTGACGCGGGCGCTGTGGCTGGTTTGTGGTGAGGCCGTGCACGAGCTATGACGTGCCGACAATGGGGCGGGGCCCTTGTGTGGCTGGGTGCACGCGCGTGTTCCCGCGACTACCAGCCCTCACCCGGACCGGGCCTCCGCCGGCGCGGCGCGGCATCGTCAGGGTGGATCCTGTGCGTAGCCTCAAGGCTTGCTGTGAACAGGCTGTGACACTTCGGACGTGCGACGAAAGCCCTGTGTGACCGTGTCATCTCACCACGCATCAGGGCATCCGGACGGGTCCGGGCAGTCCTGCCGCGGCGTTCGCACCGGCGTTGGAGCACCGTAATCTTCAACTGTCCTGAGTCGTCGACGGCGACTCCCCAGCCGCCGCCCAAGGAGGTGGATGTGCGCTTCCTCCACGATCGGGTCCCCGAGCAGGACCTCACCTACAGCGACGTCTTTCTCGTCCCGAACCGCTCGATCGTCTCCTCCCGACTGGACGTCGACCTCGCCACGTCCGACGGCAGCGGGACGACCATCCCGATCGTCGCGGCCAACATGACCGCGGTGTCCGGGCGCCGGATGGCGGAGACGATCGCCCGGTGCGGCGGCCTGGCGGTGATCCCTCAGGACATCCCCGTCGAGGTGGTCACCGAGGTGATCGGCTGGGTCAAGGACCGGCACACCGTGTACGACACCCCGATCACGATGGCGCCGTCCGGTACCGTCGGCGAGGCGCTCAACCTGCTGCCCAAGCGCGGTCACGGCGCGGTCGTCGTGGTCGAGGACGGCCGGGCCGTCGGGGTGGTGACCGAGGCCGACTTCGAACGCGTCGACCGGTTCGCCCAGCTGGCCTCGGTGATGTCGCGCGACCTGCTCTCCCTGCCCGACGGCATCCACGCCGAGGACGCGTTCAACCAGCTCCACGACGGCAGGCACCGGCTGGCACCGGTGGTCGGCGACGACGGCCGGATCGTGGGACTCCTCACCCGCGAACGCGCCCTGCGGGCCGCGCTCTACACCCCGGCGGTCGACGCCGCCGGCCGGCTGCGGATCGCCGCGGCGATCGGCATCAACGGCGACGTCGAGACCAAGGCGAAGGCGCTCCTCACCGCTGGGGTGGACGTCCTCGTGATCGACACCGCGCACGGCCACCAGGAACGCACCCTCGAGGTGCTCCGCATCGTCCGCCGGCTCGACCCGCAGGTCCCGGTGGTGGCGGGCAACGTCGCCACCGCCGAAGGGGTGACCGACCTGGTGGAGGCCGGCGCCGACATCGTGAAGGTCGGCGTCGGCCCCGGGGCGATGTGCACCACCCGGATGATGACCGCCGTGGGCCGGCCGCAGTTCTCCGCGGTGCTGGAGTGCGCCGCCCGGGCGCGCGAGCTGGGCAAGCACGTCTGGGCCGACGGTGGCGTCCGGCACCCCCGCGACGTGGCCCTCGCCCTGGCGGCCGGAGCGTCCAACGTCATGGTGGGTTCGTGGTTCGCCGGAACGTACGAATCGCCTGGTGACGCCCATCGCGACAACGACGGCCGGCTCTACAAGGAGAACTTCGGCATGGCCTCCGCCCGAGCGGTCGCGTTGCGCACCGCCGAGGACACACCGTTCCAGCAGGCCCGCAAGGGGCTGTTCGGCGAGGGCATCTCGACGTCCAGGATGTACCTCGACCCGGAGCGGCCGAGCGTGGAGGACGTCCTCGACGGGATCGTCGCGGGCGTACGCAGCTCGTGCACCTACGTCGGGGCGGCCGACATCGAGGAGTTCCACGCTCGCGCGGTGGTCGGTGTGCAGACCGCGGCCGGCTTCGCCGAGGGAATGCCGCTCTCGACCAGCTGGTGATCCGCCCCTTCGGCGATCTCCACCCTTCGGCGATCTCCAGGGCCGGGGATCTCGCCGGGGTGACCGGGGCGGGCAAGTGGGCCCGTTCCGGCAAACCTGGACGCGCCAGCCGAACGTCCCTCGGCACGGTGACCAACGACTCTCCTGAGCAGTCCCGCCCGATGCTGAAGTGAGGTGGCAAGGGAAACCCTTCGGCGCAGCGGCATGGCAGCGGGGGTGAACGATGCAGTGCCGCGCCGCGGGCGAGAGGGGTTTCCCTTGCCGCGTTGTGAAATCCGTGCCAGCAGCGGCCCGAAGCCGGGGGAGGGTCCGATGTTGACCGTGGCTGTCGTGGGGAGTGGGGGCACCGGTCCCGGTGCCTGGGACGTCGGCCCGCGGATCGTGGCGCGGCTGACCGGAGACCGGCTGACCGGGGGGCAGCCGGTCCCGGGTCAGCGGTCCTCCGACAGTCGGACGGACGTCGAGGGAGTGCAGGTCCTGGCCAGCACCGATCTGCCCGTACGCCTGCTGAGCGCCGACAGTGGCCTGGACGAGCTGATCATGGTCGAGTCGATCCGCGCAGGTGGTACGCCGGGTTCGATCCGGCAGTCGGTGATGGAGACCCATGGTCCCGGCCAGCCCGAGCCCGGGACGACCGCGCCCGGCGGGGTCATGGGGGCGCTCACGTCCCTTCACCTGCCGCCGCGGGTCGTGGTCTTCTCCGTGGAGGCCGCCGCGGAGGACACCGGCGAGGCGGCCACAACAGTGCTTGCCGACCGCGCGGTCGACGAGGTGTTCGACCTGGTGATGGCCGAGCTCCGCCGGCTCGACGGGGCCCAGCGGCTGCCGTAGCTGTCGTAGCTGTCGTAGCGAGTTCAGCGGCTGTCGTAGAGCACGGCGAGCACGTCGCGCGCCGACACGATGCCGACGATCGCCGGCCGCGCCCCCGTCCGCAGCGGAACGTGGCGTATGTAGTGCCGGCGCATCAGCCCGGCGACCTGCAGAATCGGGTCGCTCGGGCTTGCCCACACCGTGTCGTCGGCGTCCACGGCGATCACGTCCGCGGACCACACCTCGTCCGGGTCGCCGCCACCGGCGATGACACGGACGATGTCGCGTTCGGACAGGATGCCCACCGGTACGCCGTTCCGGCTCACGACGAGTGCGCCGACGTCGGCCTCGGCGAGGAGTTCGGCGGCCGTCCGCAGGGTGCTCGCGGCGTCGACGGTGCGTACGGGAGAACGCATGATCCGCTCCACCGGGTCGTGCCGGCCCACCCGTTCGACGTCCTCGCCCATCTCGCCTCTGGCCCGGGGAACACGCGCTGTTTCGGCGGCCTCGGCCGGCAGGACGACGGCCTCCGGACCGGGACAGATGAACGACTCGTGCCCGTCGTCCCAGGCCACGCGGAACTCCGGTGACTCGGGTGTGCCCAGCACCTCGCGTACCGTCCCGTGCCGGCGGTGCGCGCGGTCGGGCTCGTGGGCCAGGACGATGCGGTCGCCGACATGGACGGTCATCTCACTCCAGCCGGTACCTGGGACGTGGGTGGCGCGGGCTGGTCTCACTGTCGCGACGGCTGCCGGACGGGTCGTAGAGCCGAAGGTCCCGTACGCGTCAGGCGGTGTACCGGTGCCACCCCGGCCCGGGCCGGCGACCGTTCCGCGGCCGGTGCCACGGATCGGTGGCCGCCTGGTGCAGGCTCGTCAGCAGGCCGATCTCGGCGGCGTAGCGGGTGAGCTCGGTGTTGACCCATGCGGCGACGTAGCCGAACGGTCGGGTGCCCCGCTGTAGCCACTCCGCCCGCGCGGTGGAGTCCAGGTCGGTGTCGTCGAGACTGCTCAGGCCCCGGCACCAGGTGGCCCGCACCGAGCGCAGCCAGTCCAGCGTGGCCTCGCCGTCTCCGGGCCAGTCGCCCCAGGGCCGGTGGTCGCCGGGCACGGCTGCTGCCTCCGTGCCGAAGCACCTCTCCGACGTCTCGGCCCACCACGAACCCAGCCGCCACGTCAGCCAGCCGATCGTGCGGGCCGGCTCGGGATGGACGGACAGGTCGGTCATCGGGCGGTCGGCGACCCACCGTCCGTCCGGTCGCGGTCGCACGGTCCACGCCCCGGGGGCCGGCTCCCACAGGTAGGCCGAATCGTCGAGGTCGCTCAGGTGGACCTCCAGCAGGGACCACGCGACGTCGAGCTGCCAGTGCAGCAGCGCGATCCGCGGTTTGCCATGGGTGTTCGAAATGTCTGCCACTGCACCTCCCCGATCGGTGACTCGCGGGGATCATGTCACCCGGACGCCCACGTCCGCAGTCGGTTTTCCGTTGGCCAGAACGCGCTGGAGGGTCGGCGTCCGCCGCTGTGTCGCGGCGAGATCGTGCAGAAGGGCCAGGTCGGCGCGGGGAAGCGGGCCGCGGACCGCGATCAGACCCAGGAGCGGAACCACATCCGTCGCAGCCAGGACTCGTACGGGATCACCTGGTCGGTGAGGATCGGGTAGACGTACGCGAAGTTCAGCACCACCAGCAGCGTCACCCCGCCCAGGACCGCCGCGCCCCACATCCGGCGCCGCGGTGAGGCGTCCCGCGGCCCCAGCGCCTTGCCGAGTACGAGGGTGAGCCCGATGATCATCCAGGGCAGGATGATGATCGCGTAGAAGTAGAAGATCGGCCGGTTGGCGTACTGAAACCACGGCAGCCACGTCGCCGCCACGCCCACCACGGGGATGCCGAAGCGCCAGTCCCGGCCGAGGATCCACCAGGCCAGGCATCCGGCCAGGGCGATCACCGCGAGCCACCACAGCACCGGCGTACCGATGCCGAGGATCTCCTGGACGCACCGGTCGGTCGGGCAGCCCTGCCTGGGCCCCAGGTTGTCGACCCAGTCGAACGACACCGGCCGGGCGATGACCAGCCACCCCAGCGGCGAGGAGGCGTACTGGTGCTTCTCCGTCAGGTGGGTGTGGAAGTACATGATCTCGGCGTGGTAATGCCACAGCGAGCGCACCGCGTCGGGGACCAGTCGGGCAAGTCCGCTCGCCGGGTTGGACGCGGCCCAGGTGCGGTCCCAGCCGTTCGGAGAGGCGAACCACCCGGCCCAGGACGCGACGTAGACGACCACCGCGGTGCCAACGATCGTGACGAACGCGACCGCCGCGTCCAGCGCCAGCCGGGCCACCCCGGCCCAGTGCGCGAACGCCGCGCCGACCGCCCGCCGGGCACCGACGTCCCACGCCCAGGTCAGCAGCCCGAACGCCGCGAGCGCGAGGGCGGCGTTCCACTTGGTTGCGGCGGCCAGCCCGAAGCACAGCCCGGCCACCAGGCGCCACGGCCGCCACAGCAGCGGTGGGCCCCAGGTGCCGGGCGTGACCCGGCCGAGCGGTTCGGCGGCGTCCGCGAGCCGGGTCCGAACCCAGTCGCGGTCGATCAGCAACGCGGCCACCGCGAGCAGCAGCCAGAACATCGCCGGCAGGTCGAGCAGCGCGATCCGGCTCTCCACCAGGTGCAGCCCGTCGACGGCGAACAGGAACGCCGCGAGGCAGCCGAGCAGCGTGGACCGGGTGAGCCGCCGGACCATCCGCGCCATCACCAGGATCGACAGCGCGCCGGCCACGGCGACGCAGAAGCGCCAGCCGAACGGCGTCATGCCGAACATCCACTCGCCGACCGCCATCAGCCACTTGCCCGCCGGCGGGTGGACGACGAACGCGGGGTCGCCGAACACGTCGAGGTCGCCGGCCAGGATGCGCTCGTTGGCCTTGTCCGCGAACTGGTGTTCGACCCCGAAGTGCAGGAGGCTGAACGCGTCCTTGGGGTAGTAGGTCTCGTCGAAGACGAACTTCGCCGGCCGGCCGAGGTGCCACAACCGCAGAGCCGCGGCGAACACCGTGATCAGCAGCGGCCCGATCCAGCCCCGCCACCCGTCGTCGGGCAGGGGCGGGCACAGCCGCCGGCGCAGCGGCGGGATCGGTCTGCCGTCTGGGTCGCGCCCCATCACGGCAGCCGCGTCGCCGACCCGTCCGGGCGACCCGCCGCCGGCGCGCTCGGAGGTCGTCGTCGTCATCGGGGTCATCGTACGGAC
The DNA here is from genome assembly GCF_040610475.1 of Actinopolymorpha sp. NPDC004070. Lineage (NCBI taxonomy): Bacteria > Bacillati > Actinomycetota > Actinomycetes > Propionibacteriales > Actinopolymorphaceae > Actinopolymorpha > Actinopolymorpha sp. NPDC004070. The sequence continues at coordinate 53,563 of NZ_JBEXMJ010000017.1, forward strand.
ACCGGGTGGGAACGGCCTGACCGGCGCGGTGCGAGGATGGGCCTGTGTCGGCCCGTGCGCGTTCCTCCCGTGAGCCAGGCCGTGAGTCAGGCCGTGAGCCAGACGGTGAGCGAGGCCGTGAGGCGGCCCCGGAGACAGGCCGCACGACGGGTCGCGAGGAGGGCGCGGAGGCCGGGGTGCTCGTCCTCGCCGCCACCCCCATCGGCTCCCTCGACGACGCCCCGCCGCGGCTGGCCGCGGAGCTGACCGCCGCCGACGTGATCGCCGCGGAGGACACCCGGCGCCTGCACCGGCTCACCTCGGCCGTGGGCGTGCACCCGACCGGCCGGGTGGTGTCGTACTTCGAGGGGAACGAGGCCCGCCGTACGCCCGAACTCGTCGAGGCGCTGCTGGACGGACGAAGAGTCGTCCTGGTCACCGACGCGGGCATGCCGTCGGTCTCCGACCCCGGCTACCGCCTCGTCGCAGCCGCGGTGGAGGCGGGGATCCGGGTCACCGCCGTGCCCGGGCCGTCGGCCGTGCTCACCGCGCTGGCGGTGTCCGGGCTGCCGGTCGACCGGTTCTGCTTCGAGGGGTTCCTGCCGCGCAAGGCAGGCGAGCGTTCGGCCCGCCTGCGCGAGCTCGCCCACGAGCGCCGGACGATGGTGTTCTTCGAGGCGCCGCACCGGCTGGCCGCGAGCCTGTCGGCGATGGCGGAGGTGTTCGGTGCCGAGCGCGCCGCGGCGGTGTGCCGGGAGCTGACGAAGACCTACGAGGAGGTACGCCGGGGAGGCCTGGGCGAGCTGGCCGCCTGGGCCGAGGAGGGCGTACGCGGGGAGATCACGGTCGTGGTGGGCGGGGCTCCGGCGGCCGCCGCGCAGGACCTGGCGCCGGCCGAGCTGGCCCGGATGGTGGCCGCGCGGGTCGAGGGCGGCTCCTCCAGGAGGGACGCGATCGCGGCCGTGGCGCGGGAGTCGGGGGTGGCGAAGCGGGTCGTCTACGCCGCCGCCGTCGCCGCTGACTGACCGGGACCCTAGGATCGCGGACATGGTCGATGCCTCCGCAAGCCGTCAGGACGGCAAGGCGTTCTACGTCACGACGCCGATCTACTACGTCAACGACAAGCCGCACATCGGGCACGCCTACACCACGGTCGCGGCCGACGTCCTGGCCCGCTGGCACCGCCAGCGCGGCGAGAAGGTGTGGTTCCTCACCGGCACCGACGAGCACGGCCAGAAGGTCATGCGCAGTGCCGAGGTCAATGGCGTGACGCCCCGCGAGTGGGCCGACCAGCTGGTGGAGACGGCGTGGAAGCCGGTGCTGGAGACCATCGACGCGAGCAACGACGATTTCATCCGTACGACCGAATCGCGGCACACCGAGCGGGTTCGGGAGTTCTGGCAGCATCTGTACGACGCGGGTCAGGTGTTCCCCGGCACCTACGAGGGCCCCTACTGCGTGAGCTGTGAGGAGTTCAAGCTCCCGGCCGAACTGCTCGACGGTGAGAACGGCCAGAAGCTGTGCCCGGTGCACGGGCGGCCGGTGGAGATGCTGTCGGAGACCAACTACTTCTTCAAGCTGTCCGCCTACACCGACAAGCTGCTCGAGCTGTACGAGGAGCACCCGGAGTTCGTGCAGCCCGAGAGCGCCCGCAACGAGGTCGTGGCGTTCGTCAAGCAGGGCTTGCAGGACCTGTCGATCACCCGGTCCACCTTCGACTGGGGCATCCCGGTCCCGTGGGACGACGAGCACGTCCTCTACGTCTGGATCGACGCGCTGCTCAACTACGTCACGGCGGCCGGCTATCGCACGGATCCCCTTCTTTTCAAGCAGGTCTGGCCCGCTGACGTCCACCTGGTGGGCAAGGACATCCTGCGCTTCCACGCGGTGATCTGGCCGGCCATGCTGATGGCCGCGGGTCTTCCGCTGCCGACCACCGTGTTCGCACACGGCTGGCTGCTGGTGGGCGGTGAGAAGATGAGCAAGACGAAGTTGACGGGGATCGCGCCCAGTCAGATCATCGACACCTTCGGCTCCGACGCCTTCCGCTACTACTTCCTGCGGGCCATCCAGTTCGGCTCCGACGGCTCCTTCTCCTGGGAGCACCTGACGGCCGTCTACACCTCCGAGCTGGCCAACGGCCTCGGCAACCTCGCCTCCCGGGTCGCGGCGATGGTCGGCCGCTACTTCGACGGCAGCCTGCCCGCTCCCGCCGACGCCGGCCCGGCCGAGCAGGCGATCGCCGAACGCCTCACCCGGACGGTGCGGGTGGCCGACGAGGCCGCGGTGTCGCTGCGGTTCCACGAGGCGCTGGCCGCGGTCGAGGGGTTCGTCGGTGCCGTCAACGGCTACCTGACGGAGCAGGCGCCGTGGAAGGTCGCCAAGGACGACTCCCCGCAGGCACGGGCCCGGCTGGCAACGATCCTCTACACCGCCGCCGAGGCGTTGCGCGCGGTGGCAGTCCTCTACAACCCGGTGATGCCGCGCAGTGCGGCGGCACTGTGGGACATGCTCGGCGCCGGGCAGAGCATCGGCGCGCTGGCCGACCAGCCGCTCACCGAGGCCGGCAACTGGGGCCGGCTGCCCGAGGGGTCGGTGCTCACCAAGGGTGCGCCGCTGTTCCCCCGGATCGAGGAGCCGGAGGCTTCGTGACCCCCGAGCCGGGTGCGCAGAACGACGGTGGGCCGACCCGGCAGCGGGCCGGTGGGGAGGACCGCCGTGACCGCAGCCGGCCCGAGCCGCCGGCACCGCTGGCCGCGCCGGTCGCCGACTCCCACTGCCACCTCGACATCGCCGACGGCCCGGGCGGCCAGTGGCTCCCGGTCGAGGACGCCGTGGCCCGTGCGGCGGCGGTCGGTGTGCCGAGGATCGTCCAGATCGGCTGCGACCTGCCCGGCGCGCGCTGGGCGGTACGCGCCGCCGAGGAACACCCCGCCCTGGTGGCCGGGGTGGCCCTGCACCCCAACGAGGTGCCGGTCCTCGCGGCGGCCGGTGAGCTCGACGCGGCCCTGGTCGAGATCGACCGCCTCGCCGGCTCCAGCCCGCGCGTGCGGGCGGTCGGGGAGACCGGGCTGGACCACTTCCGTACCGGCGAGGAGGGCTGGAAGGTCCAGGAGGACGGCTTCCGGGCCCACATCGCGCTGGCGAAGAAGCACGGGAAGGCGCTGGCCATCCACGACCGGGACGCCCACGCCGACGTCCTGCGGGTGCTCGCCGAGGAGGGTGCCCCGGAGCGGGTGCTGATGCACTGCTTCTCCGGGGACGCCGAGATGGCGCGTGAGTGCGTACGCCGTGGCTACTACCTGTCCTTCGCCGGGACGGTGACGTTCAAGAACGCCGCACCGCTGCGCGAGGCGCTCGCCGAGGTGCCGCTCGGCCGCATCCTGGTGGAGACCGACGCGCCGTACCTCGCTCCCACGCCCCACCGCGGCCGGCCCAACGCGAGCTACCTCGTTCCCCTCACCGTCCGGTGCATGGCGGAGGTGAAGGAGGTCTCGGAGGAGGCCATGTGCGTGGCCGTGGCAGAGGCCACCGAGGCGGTCTTCGGCTCCTGGTGACCGCCGAATCACACCGGCGGAATTCACCGATCCGCAGATCGGTAAAAGCCCAGCACATTTCGGCTTTTCTGACAATGCGTGGTCACTCCGACAAGTACGGACGGCTGTCCGGAATAACTATCTAATGTGTCCGGAGTTGATAGCGGCGACATTGTTCGTTATCGTCCCGTGTCGTTGGCCGGGGTCGGGGAAACCTCGGACGGCGCAAAAGGGGGGCGTCATCCGCGCCCGATACGGCGCGTGTTCGCGCTGGTCATCGGCTCACCGTCGAGTCGCGCGGATCCTGGCTCTCCATCGAGGCGTGCCGTCTGTGTGTCCGTGCCCGGAAAGCACGACCATCGGAGCACCGTGCACAAGAAGGTACTTATCGGTGCCATCGGCATCGGAGTGGTCGGCGCGCTGGGAATCGGCGGCACGACCGCTTATGCGTCGCTGAACAAGTCGGTCACCGTCTCGATCGACGGTAAGGCCCACAACCTCCACACTTTCGACTCCACCGTCGGTGACGTGCTGGCGTCGCAGAAGATCAAGGTCGGCCCCCGTGACGTGGTGGCGCCGGCGAGGACGGCGAAGGTCACCGACGGCACCCGGATCGCCGTCCGGTACGCCCGCCCGCTCACCCTCAACGTCGACGGCTCCAAGCAGACCCGCTGGGTGACCGCGATGAGCCTGGGCGAGGCGCTCAACGACCTGGGCGGCCGCTTCGACGGCGCCCGTACCTCCGCCAGCCGGGGTGTCGGCATCGCACGCCAGGGCCTCACGGTCGACGTGATCACCCGCAAGACCGTGGTGATCAGCCACGACGGCAAGAAGACCCCGCTGGACGAGCCGCTGCGCACCGTCTCCGACGCGCTCGCCAAAGCTCAGGTCAAGGTCGACGCCGACGACCGGGTGAAGCCGAGCCTGTCCACCGAGGTCAAGGACGGCACCGCGATCGTCGTCAACCGGGTGGACGTCCGCAAGTCGACCCGCAAGGTCGCGCTGTCGTACGACACGATCCACAAGAAGACCTCGACCCTGTACAAGGGGCACAGCAAGGTCGGCCGGACCGGCCACCGGGGCGAGAAGGCCCAGGTGTTCCGTACGACCTTCGTGGACGGCAAGAAGGTCAAGACCCAGTTGCTGTCCCAGAAGGTCGTCCGCCAGCCGGTGGACACGATCGTGCTGGACGGCACCAAGGTGCGTCGGTCCTCCTCCGGCAGCAGCGGCGGTGGGGGCAGCGGCGGCGGCAGCTCCAGCGGCGGCGGCGGCAACGTCGGCGGCGGAGTGGACAGCCTCAACTGGGCGGCACTGGCCCAGTGCGAGTCCAGCGGCAACCCGCGGGCGGTCAACCCGTCCGGCTACTACGGGCTGTACCAGTTCTCGCTGTCGACCTGGCACTCCGTGGGCGGCTCGGGCAACCCGATCGACAACTCCTCCGCGGAGCAGACCTACCGGGCCAAGCTCCTGTACAAGAAGGCCGGCGCGGGTCAGTGGAGCTGCGGCAGCCACCTGTACGACTGACGGTCTCCACCTCGGTCATCAACCCGGTGACCACACCAGACCGCTGAGTGCGCGTCCGGGCCCCGGTGGGTGCCAGATAGCGTTCCGGTGTGGGTAACGCGTTCGATGGTGCGTCCGCCGGGCCGAGTCTCCTCGGCCCGGCGGACGTTCGCGTGCTGGCGGCGGACCTCGGCCTGCGCCCCACCAAGCAGCGGGGGCAGAACTTCGTCACCGACGCCAACACCGTCCGCCGGATCGTGCGGACCGCGGGGGTCGGGGCGGACGACGTGGTGCTGGAGATCGGCCCCGGGCTCGGCTCCCTGACCCTGGCTCTGCTGGGCGCGGCAGCCCGGGTGGTCGCGGTGGAGATCGACGACGCGCTCGCCGGCGCGCTGCCGGACACGGTCGCGCGGTTCGCGCCCGGGCAGGCCGACCGCCTGGACGTGGTGCACGCCGACGCGATGAACCTCCGTTCGCTGCCCGGTCCGCCGCCGACGGCGCTGGTGGCCAACCTGCCGTACAACGTCTCGGTCCCGGTCCTGCTCGGCGTACTCCAGCACTTTCCGTCGGTCGAGCGCGGCCTGGTGATGGTGCAGTTGGAGGTGGCCGACCGGCTGGCCGCGGCACCCGGCTCGAAGGTGTACGGCGTGCCCAGCGTGAAGGCCGCGTGGTACGCCGAGGTCGCCCGGACCGGCCTGGTCGGGCGGACGGTGTTCTGGCCGCAGCCGAACGTCGACTCCGGCCTGGTCGCCTTCACCCGTCGCGAGCCGCCGCCGACCACCGCCTCCCGGGAGCAGGTGTTCGCGGTCGTCGACGCGGCGTTCGCCCAGCGCCGAAAGACGCTGCGGGCGGCACTGTCCCGGCTGGCCGGCTCGCCGGTTGCCGCCGAGACCGCGTTGCGGGCGGCCGGGATCGACCCGGGCGAACGCGGCGAACGCCTGGACGTCACCGCCTTCGCCCGGATCGCGGAGGCACTGCCCGAAGGATCGAACCGTACGGAAGGGAAGCCCGCTCGGTGAGCGCAGCAGTGGTGAGGACGCCGGCCAAGGTCAACCTGGCCCTGATGGTCGGCCCGTTGCGCACCGACGGCTTCCACGAACTCGCCTCGGTCTACCAGGCGGTCGGCCTGTACGACGAGGTGGCGGCGAGACTCGCGCCGCCGGGTGAGTTCACGGTGCGGGTCAGCGGCCGGGAGGCCGGCAAGGTGCCGCTCGACAACGGCAACCTCGCGATCCGCGCGGCCCGACTCCTCGCCGACCACGCCGGCGTCGCCGCCGGCGTCGCCATCGACATCACCAAGGGCATCCCGGTGGCGGGCGGTATGGCCGGGGGCAGCAGCGACGCGGCCGCCGCCCTGGTCGCCTGCGACACGCTGTGGGGGACCAGGGCCGACCGGTCCACGCTGCTCGGCCTGGCCGCCCGGCTCGGCAGCGACGTGCCGTTCTGCCTGCTGGGCGGCACCGCGATCGGCGCCGGGCACGGCGAGGTCGTCACCCCGGCGCTGGCCAGGGGCTCCTACGAATGGGTGTTCGCGCTGGACGGTGAGGGCATGTCCACCCCGGCGGTGTACGCCCGGCTGGACCGGATCCGCGACGATCTCGTCGTCCTGCCGCCGCGGATCCCCGAGCCGATGATGGCCGCGCTCGCGTCGGGCTCGGCGACCGAACTCGGCGCGACCCTGGTCAACGACCTGGAGCCGGCCGCGCTGCGGATCCGGCCCCGGCTCGCTCAGGTGCTGGACGCCGGCCGCGACTACGGCGCGATCGGCGCCGTGGTCTCCGGGTCCGGTCCGACCTGCGCGTTCCTGGCCCGCGACCACGCGCACGCGGTCGACCTGTCCGCCCGGCTGGCAGGGACGGGGTTGTGCGCCTCGGTACGCCGGGCCACCGGGCCGGTGCCGGGCGCCCGGGTCGTCGAGTCCTGAGTCACCCGGCGACGCGAAGGCGAACGCGTTCAGCACAGACGAGGCCTCCGGGAGACCCGAGTAGGTCCTGCCGGAAAAACCGGTTGCGGGCGCTCACGGACCTGCGCCAGAGTGTCGGCAGTCGTCAGCCGCGGGTGGTGCCTGTCGCGGCGACCCAGGGCAGACCGGCCGTCGAGCCGGCGCGATCGAGGAGGTGCGAAGTGACCAAGTATGCCGTCCGGGCGTGGTCTCGTACCCGTCCTCTCGCGCAGCCCTCCGGCCGCTGACAGGCGCCGAAAACTCACCGCGCACGGCGGGAGGGCAGCAACCTTCCCAAGGAGTTCTCTCACCGTGCGCAAGCGCAACCTGAAGTACGACCGCAACATCGACGTCTCCGTCTACGACGTCACCAAGGATCTCGACCCCGGTTACGACGACGCGCCGGCCTCGGCCCGGATGCGGCGCCGGCGGTCCGACACCGACCCCGGGCCCCGTTCCCGGGGCCGGATGACCGAGGAGGCCCGCGCCCGGCTGGTGGCCGAACGCGAGGCCGCCGCCATCGACGACGGCCCGCCGACCGGTTACCGCTGGACCACCTGGGACGACCCCGGCGGGCACGGTCCCGAGCCGTACCCGTCGTGGCTGGTCACCGACCTGGCCGCGGTGGACACCGAGTTCGGCGTCCTCAAGACCGGCAAGGAAGCCGACGTGTTCCTGATCGAACGCGGCGTGCCGGCCGACGATGACACCGAGGGCACCGATGGCACCAGCGGCACCAGCAACCGGTGCCTGCTGGCGTCCAAGCGGTACCGCTCGGCCGACCACCGGCTCTTCCACCGCGACGCCGGCTATCTCGAGGGCCGGCGGTCGCGCCGGACCCGCGACCAGCGTGCGGTCGAGAACCGCACCAACTTCGGCCGCAACCTGATCGCCCAGCAGTGGGCGGTCGCGGAGTTCGACGCCCTGAGCCAGCTGTGGACCGCGGGGCTGCCGGTGCCCTACCCGGTCCAGCACCTCGGCACCGAGCTGCTGATGGAGTTCATCGGCTCCGCCGACGGGCAGGCGGCGCCCCGGCTGGCGCAGCTTCGCCCGGAGCCGGACCAGCTGGCCGACCTGTGGCGGCAGCTGCACGACGCGCTGGTCCTGCTCGGCCGCAACGGGTACGCCCACGGCGACCTGTCGGCGTACAACCTGCTGGTGAACGACGGCGAGCTGATCCTGATCGACCTGCCCCAGCTGGTCGACGTGGTGACCAACCCGCAGGGTGAGGAGTTCCTGCGCCGGGACGTCAAGCGGATCTGCGAGTGGTTCGTGGCCCGGGGCATGGACCACAACCTCGCCGACGCCGACCGGCTCGCGGCGGAGGTACTCGAGGAGGCCGGCGCGAGCTGACGACTCGCACCTCACACCCCACTGGTGGCCACCGACGGCGGGACCGGGTTCCGGTCGCGTTGTCGGTGGCCACCGCCATGATGGGGGGATGGTGGCGAACGCGCAGACCACGGCGGAGACCTTCGACCGGCTCGACTGGTACGCCCGTGACTTCGAGGCGGAGCGGTTCGTCGAGTGCGTGTTCCGCGAGGTCGACCTCACCGAGTCCCGCAGTCACGGCGCGTCGTTCGAGCGATGCGAGTTCCACAACTGCCGGTTCAACGCCTCCGAGCACCGGGAGTCGGCGTTCGTGGGGTGTGAGTTCCGGCGTACTTCCTTCTTCTCCGCGGTCCTGGACGGCTGCAAGTTCACCGGCAGTACGTTCGTCGACTGCGTGTTCCGGCCGTTGACCGTACGCGGCGGTCAGTGGGGCGGCATCACCGCGCGCGGCGCCGACCTGACCGGGCTCGACCTGCGTGGGCTCCGGCTGGACGACGCCGACCTGTCCGAGGCCAACCTGCACGGGACCGTCCTGCGCGACGCGGACCTGTCGTTCGCCAGTCTGCGGGGCGCGGTGCTCACCGAGGCGGATCTGCGCGGTGCCAAGCTGCATGCGGTGGATCTGAGCGTGGCGAGGCTGGGCGGCACCCGGCTCGACCTCGCCGGCGCGGTGTTGCTCGCGGAGTCACACGGCGCGCGCGTCGAAACGGCTGAGTAGCCGCGCGGGGTCGATGGCCGCCGGGTGCGGGAGCTCGTCGTACACCACGATCTGGGTGTGGCCGTCGTGGCCGTGGATCGCGGTGACGTCCGCGAGTGACTCGTAGACGTTGATCGAGGGTCGCGGCCCGCACCAGGCGAGGCTGACCTTCCCGTTGGGGTACACGGTTCCCCACGCCACGACGCCGGTGCCGGAAACGCCCGTTGCGTCACGGTGTCGATACAGCTGGAAGCGACACGGCATGGTTGTCGCGCTGGTGGGCATGAGCCCTTCCTCTCCATCACGTGCTCCGCGAAGTGGAGTCCTACGGGCCGCCGCGCAGGGAATGGGCCGGGGTCTACGGCGGCCCGTAGGGACTCCTAGAGTGACAGGAGCACCACGTATGGTCAAGTAAGACTTCCAATGTAAATTTTCATGAACCGAGTTGATCTTCCCGATCCGGGATTTCCGGACTGAAGTGGCATAAGTACTTGCCACATTCGGGGCCAAGGTCCAGACTTTCTGCAGTTACGCACCGGGGAGGCTCGCATGCCCAGAGTGACCGGACCCACGATCTCGCGGTGGCGGCTCAGCAAGGAGTTGAAGCGGCTGCGCGAGGAGGCGGGACGCTCCTTCGACGACTCGGCAGAGCTTCTCGGGTGCTCACCTTCGAAGATTCGCAAGATCGAGGCGGGCGAGGTGGGAGTCGTGAAGGCGGAGCTCGACCTGCTGCTCGACCTCTACAAGGTCGACGACGAGGAACTCGCCTCGCTCCTGCGCGACCTGCAGAAGCTCGGCAAGCAGCGCGGCTGGTGGGCTCCGCTGGGCTCGCTCCCCAAGCAGTACAGCGTGTTCGTCGGGCTGGAGTCGGAGGCGTTGCGCATCCGGCAGTTCGAGCCCCTGGTGCTCCCGGGTCTGCTGCAGACCGAGGAGTACGCCAGTGCGCTCGACGCCATGTGCACGTTCCTCACCGCCGACGAGCAGGCGCGGGCGGTGAAGGTGCGAATGGCCCGCCAGGAGCAGTTCTGGGCGGAGGGCGCCGACGACGACCGCAGCCGGCTGTGGGTGATCGTCGACGAGGCGGCCCTGCGCCGGCCCGTGGGCGGCAACCTGAGCATCATGCGCGGGCAGTTGCTGCGGGTGCTGGAGCTGGCCGAGCGGTGCATCTTCCAGGTGGTGCCGTTCGAGGCCGGCAGCTATCCCGGGACGTCCGGTCCGTTCACCATCTTCGACTTCGACGAGGACGTCCACTCACCAGTTGTCTTCACCGACGGACACGCCGGCATCGCACTCCTGGAGTCCGAGGCCGACGTCGACCGAGGTAACCGCGCGTTCGCGCACATGGCCGCGGTGGCGCTCAGCCCCACCGAGTCGGCCCGCAAAGTCGTGGCCATCGCATCGGAGATGGCCACCCAACAAGGAGGCGAAAATGAAAGTTGACCTGTCCCGAGCACGATGGCGCAAGGCATCTGCCTCGGTCGGGATGTCGAACTGCGTGGAGGTCGCCGACCTCGGTGCGCAGCTGGCCGTCCGCGACTCCAAGGACCGACAGGGCCCGAAGCTGGTCTTCGGCGCGGGCGCGTGGTCCAGCTTCGTAGGAGGCGCCAAGAAGGGCGAGTTCGACCTGCGCTGAGCAGGTGCCGAGCAGGCATCGCCCGAACTGTTGATCCGGTACTGATCCGGTGAGAGCACGAAACCCCCGGCCTCCCGCCGGGGGTTTCGTGTGTTCGCTCGGCCTTCTGGTGGACGTCAGGCGGACGCGTGCACGGGGCGACGCTGGGCCCGGGCGAACAGCTCCCGCCACTCCGGGGACCCGTCGTCCAGGCGTACGTCCATCCGCACGCCGGGCTCCTGCACGGGGTGGTTGCCGGCCAGGAAGTCGGTCCACATGTCGGCCATCCGGGCGTAGTGCACGGCGCGGCCGGACGGCCAGACGACCGAGAGGACGTGCTGGCGTTCGGGGAGGACGTGCGGCGCCGGCATCCGGTAGCGCTCCAGCGCCTCCTGGTCCACCTCGACGCCCAGGCCCGGGCCGTCCGGCACCACGAGGTAGCCCTGCTCGACGCGCAGCGGGTCGACGATCAGGTCGTCGGCGTAGTTGTTGAGCGCGGTCACCGCGGGCCAGCGGGCGTGGGTGAGCACCGAGCCGAGGTGTGCCACCAGCGCGGTGGTGAGGCCGGCGCCCACCCACTGCAGCCAGAACGCCTTGCCGAACTCCGCGCAGATCGCCCCGCGGTGCAGCGCCGTCGCCACGCCTCCCTCGACGACGAAACCGTCACAGGTCTCCTGCCGTACGACGGCCTGGAACGGCTGGGCGGCGAGGTGAACCGCCAGCGGCCGGTCGACCCTGTCCCGAAGGTGGCGGTAGCCCTCCAGGTCGGCGTGCGGGATCGGGGTCTCGTAGATCGCCACCCGGTCACGGCGGTCGAGCTCGCGCAGCACCGGACCGGCGTCCCCGGCCGACAGCAGCATCGCGTTCCAGTCGATGTCCAGCCGGTAGTGCGGCGGAGTCACCGCGCTCACCTGGTCGACCTGGGCGTAGACGTCCAGCCACGGGCGCGCCTTGAACTTGTGGAAGACGTAGCCGGCCGCGACCGCCTCCTTGGCCTCCTCGGCCAGCGCCTCCGGCGCCATCTTGGTGTTCCACCAGGCGATCGGGACGCGTTCGCGCACCTTCCGGCCGAGCAGGGCGGACACGGGTACGCCGAGCGCCTTGCCGACAAGGTCGTACATCGCCATCTGCAGGCCGGGGCCGAGCGAGTCGTCACCGAGGAAGTCGGCCGGGTTGCCCCCGCGTACCTTGGCGACCGCCTGGTCGGGCACGAGCCCCCAGCCGTAGTGCAGCAGCGTCTCGCCCCATCCGACCAGCCCGGCGTCGGTGGTCACCTTCACCACCTCGATGACGCCCCAGTCCCACACCAGGAGGGCGTTCCACTCCTGGCAGCGGGGAGTGAACGGCACGTTGACGACGATGCGTTCGACCTCGGTGATCTTCAGCGGCGCGCTCATCGGCACCCTTTCTCCCTTTGCGTACGACGTTCGGTGCGTATCCGTCCATCGTTGCCCAGGTCGGGCACGGCCGGAACGCCTCGGTCCGGCCTCAGCCAGCGGACCGCCCAGGGAGCCGCCCAGGGTGAGACGGGGACGTGGGGGTGATCCACCCGAGCGGATAGCCTCGACAGCGGCGCGCGGCCGGGTGCTGTCCGATGACGGCCCGGTGCGGCCGGCGCCCCACGACAGAAAGGCATGGATGGCGACCAACCTCGTCAACCTCGAACGGGTCGACAAGTCCTACGGCATCACGCCGCTGCTGGAGCAGGTGAGCCTCGGCGTCTCCGCCGGAGAGCGGATCGGCCTGGTCGGGCGCAACGGCGCCGGCAAGACGACCCTGCTGGCACTGCTCGCGCGCACCGAGGAGGCCGACTCCGGGCGGGTCACCCACAACCGCGGCCTCCGGGTCGGGGTGCTGAGCCAGCGCGACGACTTCGAGCCGGGCCGCACCGTCTCCGACGTCGTACTCGGCGACCTGCCCGCGCACACCTGGCTGTCGGACCGCCGGGCACGCGACGTTCTCACCGGCCTGCTCTCCGACGTACCGCTCGAACGCACCGTCGACAACCTGTCCGGTGGCGAGCGGCGGCGGGCCGCGCTGGCCCGGCTGCTGGTCCGCGAGCACGATCTCGTCCTGCTCGACGAGCCGACCAACCACCTCGACATCGAGGTCACCGACTGGCTGGCGCAGCACCTTCGCGGGCGGTCGGAGGCACTGGTGGCGGTGACGCACGACCGGTGGTTCCTGGACGCGGTGTGTACGACCACCTGGGAGCTGGCCGACGCGCAGGTCAACTCCTTCGAGGGTGGCTACGCGGCGTATGTACTTGCCCGCGCCGAACGCGACCGGATGGCCGACGCCACCGAGTCCAGGCGGCAGAACCTCCTGCGCAAGGAGCTGGCCTGGCTGCGGCGCGGCGCACCGGCGCGTACGTCCAAGCCGAAGTTCCGCCTGGACGCGGCGTCCGCGCTGATCGCCGACGAGCCCGACCCGCGGGACAGCCCGGCGCTGGCGAAGTTCGCCTCCGCCCGGCTCGGCAAGACCGTGGTGGACCTGAAGGACGTCGACGTACGCCGCGGCACGCGGGAGTTGCTGCAGGAGGTGAGCTGGCAGCTCGGCCCGGGCGAACGCATCGGGGTCGTGGGGGTGAACGGCGCCGGCAAGACGACCCTGCTCCGGCTGCTCGCCGGTGAGACCGAACCCGACCACGGCAAGGTGGCCTGGGGCCAGACCGTCCAGCTCGCCCACCTGTCCCAGGAGCTCGGCACGCTCGACCCGGACGTGACCGTGGCTGCCGCGGCCGAGGAGATCAAGCGGGTGGTCAAGCTGGCCCCCGACAACATCCGGCCCGGCGCGATCGGGCGTCGGCCGGTGCCGACCGTCGGGCCGGAGGTCACCGCGATCTCCCTGCTGGAACGCTTCGGCTTCCGCGGCGACCGGCTACGGACCCGGGTGGGTGAGCTGTCCGGCGGTGAGCGGCGCCGGCTGGAGCTGCTGTGCCTGCTGCTCACGGAGCCGAACGTGCTGCTGCTGGACGAGCCGACCAACGACCTGGACATCGACACCCTGCAGGTGATCGAGGACTTCCTGGACGGCTGGCCGGGTTCGCTGGTGGTGGTGACGCACGACCGGTACTTCCTGGAGCGCACCTGCGACACGGTCTGGGCGCTGCTGGGCGACGGGCGGTTCGCGATGCTGCCCGGCGGGGTGGAGGAGTACCTCCAGCGGCGCCGGGACGGAGTCGGCGGGCCGGCCGCGGGGAGCGCGCTCGGGCCGCCGGCGAGCACAGCGGGTGCGTCGGGTGCGTCAGGTGCGGCCGCTTCGGGAACCGCCGGGTCACCGGCGCCGGACGGCGGCGCACCGCAGGTTTCGGCCGCCGACCAGCGGGCGGCGAAGAAGGAGCTGGCCAAGCTGGAACGCCAGCTGTCCCGGCTCACCGCCCGGGTCGACCAGCTGCACAGCGCCCAGGCCGAACACGCCAGCGACTACGAACGCCTGATGGAGCTGGACGGCGAACTCCGCGGAGTGCAGGCGGAGAAGGACGAGGTCGAGCTCCGCTGGCTGGAACTGGCCGAGACCCTGGAGGGAACGGCCTAGGGCGACCACCGGCAGCTGGGCCGGTGTGGGGTCCCGCCCTCAGCGGGGTTCCCACGCCTGCGGGCTCTTCACCAGCCGCCGCAGGTGCGGTGAGAGCTTGCCGCTGACCACGTCGGCGAGGCTGGTCTCGTCCAGGACGCCGCGCACCGCGGCCCGGGTGGCCACCCACACCGTCTGCAGGTTGGCCGCCACTCCTTCGTACGACGCCTGCTCAGGACGCATGCCGCGAACCCCGGCCAGCGGCCCGTCGACGGCGCGGATGACGTCGCCGACCGCGATCTCCTCGGCGGGCCGGGCGAGCCGGTAGCCGCCCTCGGCGCCGCGGAGGCTGCGGACCAGTCCCGCCCGGCGCAGGTCACCGAGGATTGCCTCGAGGAACTTGTGCGGCAGCCCCTGGGCGTCCGCGAGCGCCTGCGCGGTGACCGTGTGAGGTGCCGCGGCGAGTTCGAGCATGGCGCGGACGGCGTAGTCGGCGCGGGCCGAGATCTGCACGGGCTCATCATGCCGTGCCGCGCCGGGAAGGTCGGTGGGTGCCCGGCGTGGCGCGCCTCGGGCCGTTCTGATCTGTTCTGTTTTGGTCTGGTCAGCTGCGTTCGTCGAACGGGCCGAGCAGCCGGCGCAGCAGGTCGGCGAGCTGGTCGCGGTCGGCGGCGGGGAGCCCGGCCAGCAGTTCGCGCTCGTGGGCGAGCAGGTCGGCAAGGGCGGTGTCCACCCGGTCGCGGCCCTTCGCGGTGAGCCGGACCCGCACTCCGCGGCGGTCGGCGGGGTCCGGTCGGCGTTCGACCAGGTCCTTGGCGGCCAGCCGGTCGATCCGGTTGGTCATGGTGCCGCTGGTGACGAGGGTCTGGGTGAGCAGCCTGCCGGGGGAGAGTTCGTAGGGCGTACCGGCGCGGCGCAGGGCGGTGAGCACGTCGAACTCCCACGACTCCAGGTCGTGGGTGGCGAAGACCAGCCGCCGGGCCCGGTCGAGGTGGCGGGCCAGCCGGGTGACCCGGGACAGCACCTCGAACGGCGACACGTCGAGGTCGGGCAGCTCGCGGCGCCACGCGGCGACCAGCCGGTCGACCTCGTCCTCTCCCGGCGCGGCCGCTGGTTCCCGGCTCGGTGGCTCACCACCCGGTGGATCCGCTGGTTCCCGGTCCGCCGGCTCGTTGCTGTCCACGGGTCCAGCCTAGGGGGTGTCAAGACTCTTGACGTCGAGATACTGACTCGGGCAAGCTATCTCGACGTCAAGATAAATCTGGGTGCCCGGATCATGGGCACGCCTGTCCCGGGAGGCAACGGAATGGGAACCGGCGACCAGCGGACCACCGGCGGCGCGAGCGGGCTGCAGTGGGACCCCCGGCAGTACCTGAAGTACGCCGACGAGCGCGGCCGGCCGTTCGCCGATCTCGTCGCCCGGGTGGCCGCTCCGTCCCCGGCGTACGTCGTCGACATCGGCTGCGGGCCCGGCAACCTCACCGCCACCCTGGCCGACCGCTGGCCGGATGCGCGGATCGAGGGCATCGACTCCTCACCGGAGATGATCGACCGAGCCCAGGAGCTGGCGCGGGAGTTGGCGCAGGGCCGGCCGGGGGAGCTCTCCGGACAGCTGTCGTTCCGGGTCGGCGACGCGCACTCGTGGGTGCCGGACCGGCCGGTCGACGTGCTGGTCACCAACGCGACCCTGCAGTGGGTGCCCGGCCACGAGGCGCTGCTGCCAACCTGGGTCGACCACCTCGCCCCCGGCGGGTGGCTGGCGCTGCAGGTGCCGGCGAACTTCGACAGCCCCACGCACCGCATCCTGTTCGAGCTCGCCGCCGAGGAGCCGTGGGCCACGCACCTTGCCGGGCGGGTACGGCAGCGGGCCGCCGCGCAGGGCGCCGAGGAGTACCTCTCCCTGCTGGCCGCCACCGGTTGCGAGGTGGACGCCTGGGAGACGACGTACCTGCACGTGCTGCCCGGCGAGGACGCCGTCTTCGAGTGGATCCGGGGCACCGGCGCGCGGCCGGTGCTGCAGGCGCTGTCCGACGACGTACGCCCGGAGTTCGAGAAGGTCTACAAGGAACGCCTCGCCGCCGCCTATCCGCGGCGCGCCTACGGCACCGTGCTGCCGTTCCGGCGGGTGTTCGCTGTCGCGCACCGGGCCGGGTCGTGACCGGCGCCCGCACCCCGGCACTCGCGGCCGGACTCACCGACAGCCCCGCCATCGCCGACAGCACTGACAGCACCGACATCGCCGACCTCATCGGCACGAGGATCGCCATGAACCTTCTGCACGAAGACCTTGCCCGCGCGCAGATACAGGCGCGGCTCGAGGCCGGCCGGGCACACCGTCGGGCCGCGGAGGCCCGACGCGGACGGCGTGCGCGGCGGGTGCGAGACCGCGGCGCCGAGCGGGGCGGCCTCGTCCTGCACACGCTCCTGACCCGGATGCTCGGCCGTTCCCGCGTGGCCGCCGTCAAGAGGCGGTTGTCGACATGACCGACCGCGGCACGACGAAACGAGACACCGGCTCCTCAACCGGATCGCCGGTTGACGCGGGGCTGGTCGTACGAGAGGCAACTCGCGCGGACCTGGCGGCGGTGCTCGCGCTGGTCGCGGCGGACGCGATTCGCGAGGTGGCCGAGCACGTCGCAGGCGACGGCAGTCTGGCTCGCGGTTATGTCGCGGCGTACGAGGAGATCACCGCCGACCCGAACGCGCTGCTGCTCGTCGGCGTCCTCGACGGCGAGGTCGTGGCCACCTGCCAGGTCAACTTCCTGCGCCACCTGATGTACCACGGCGGGCTGGTCGGTCAGGTGGAGTCGGTCCGGACCGCCGCCGGCCTGCGTGGACAGGGGATCGGCACCGCGTTGATGGAGTGGGTGCTGGCCGAGTGCCGGCGCCGCGGTGCGATCCGGCTGCAGCTCACCTCGAACGCCGCCCGGACGGACGCGCACCGTTTCTACGAACGGCTCGGCTTCGTCGCCAGCCATGTCGGGATGAAGCGCTACCTGGGAGCGGACGAATGAGCGGGCCAATGAACGGACGACGCATGAGGGAGTACGTATGAGGCTTCACCACGTCCAGGTTTCCTGCCCGCCCGGCGGGGAGGACCCGGCGCGGGCGTTCTACGGCGGCGTGCTCGGCCTGTCCGAGGTCGACAAGCCGCCGGTGCTCGCCGCGCGGGGCGGCGCGTGGTTCAGGTCCGCCGACGGGCAGGTCGAGGTGCACGTCGGAGTGGAGGCCGACTTCGCCCCGGCGCGCAAGGCCCACCCGGCGTTCTGTGTCGACGGCGACGACGAGATCGACGAGCTCGCGGAGCGGGCCACGGCCGCCGGCTTCCCGGCGGAATGGGACGACCTCTTCCCCGGCTACCGGCGGTTCTACACCGCCGACGGCAACGGCAACCGGGTGGAGATCCTCACGCCGTTGCGGTGACGGGCTGCGGTGGCGGGCTGCGGCGACTCGACGCTGGGGGTGCGAGGCTGGGAGCATGCCGACCGAACCCACTCGCACTCCCCCCGCCGACTCCGCCCCTGCCTCCGCAGACGACTACACCGACACGCTGACCGACGCGACCGCCGACGCGGCGACCGGTGGTGCCCGCCGCCGCGTGCTGGTGACCGGCGCCACCGGCTACATCGCGGGCCAGCTCGTCCCCGAACTCAGGGAGCGCTACGACGTACGGCTCGTCGACGTACGCCCCGGTCCCGACGTCGAGGTGGTCGACCTCCTCGACGCCCCGGTGGGCGAGCTGGCGGAGTACTTCGAGGGCGTCGACACCGTGGTGCATCTGGCGTACCACCGGCCCGACGGCGACGACCCGCAGAGCCGCTACGACGGCGAGCGCCGCAACGTCGACCTGATGCAGCGGGTCTACCAGCTCTCGGTCGACCACGGTGTACGCCGGGTGGTCGCGGCCAGCACGAACCAGGCCGCCAAGTGGTACGAGCAGCCCTACTTCGCCGGGCGGCGTGACCGGGTGAGTCCGGAGGACTACCCGCGGCCGGACAACTTCTACGGCTGGGCGAAGGCGGCGTACGAGTCGCTGGGCTTCCTCTACGCGTGCGGCAGCATCGGCCGGGCGCTGGAGGTGATCCAGGTACGGATCGTGGTGCCGCGCGAGATCGACCCGGAGAACTTCGTCGACCAGCCCGCGCACCGCTACGTCCGCGACCTCGCGGGCTACATCAGCGAACGCGACCTGCGCCAGCTGTTCGTACGGTCGATCGACACCCCGGACATCGCCGACGAGCACGGTGTGCCGTTCCACATCTTCTACGGGGTGTCGGACAACGCGCGGAAGTTCTGGAGCATCACCAACGCACGCGAGGTGATCGGGTACGCGCCGCAGGACGACTCCGAACGCCGGTTCGCCGCCGACATCGCCCGCCTGCTGCACGGTGGCAACCGGTAGCGTTCGGTTGTGCGACACGGCGTACGCGGGTGGCTGGTGCCCCAACGTCCCGACCGGCCCGAGGTGGTCACCGACCCCCGCGAACGCCGCGCCCTGCTGATCGAGCTGCTGCTCGTCTTCAGCGTCACGCTGGGGCTTTCCGGCCTGCGCAGCCTGCTGTCCCTGCTCGACTCGCTGCTGAAGCCGGAGCCGCTGAGCAAACAGTCGGTGGCGCTCAACGTCTCCCAGGCAGCACAGCAGCTGATCGACTTCGCACTGCAGCTCACCGGCGTCCTGCAACTGCTGGCGTGGGGCGGGCTGGGGGCGTACCTGCTGTGGCGTTCGGGCATCGGGCCCCGGCTGGTCGGGCTCGGCCTGGGCCGCTGGCCGCGCGACCTCGGTGTCGGCGCCGTGCTGGCCGCGGTGATCGGCATACCGGGGCTCGGGTTGTACTTCCTCGCCCAGGCGCTCGGCCTGAACCTCAACGTGCAGCCGTCCACCCTGGGCGAGCACTGGTGGCGTACGCCGGTGCTGATCCTGTCCGCGGCCGGAAACGCCTGGGCCGAGGAGGTGCTGGTCGTCGGCTACCTGCTCACCCGGCTGCGGCAGTTCGGGTGGCGGGAGAACTCCGGGCTGGTCGCGTCGGCGGTGCTGCGCGGGTCGTACCACCTCTACCAGGGGTTCGGCGGCTTCGTCGGCAACGTGATCATGGGGCTGATCTTCGGGCGGTTCTGGCAGCGTACGAACCGGCTGTGGCCGCTGGTCGTCGCGCACACGCTGCTGGACGTGGTGGCGTTCGTGGGGTACGCGCTGCTGCGCAACCACGTGAGCTGGCTGCGCTGAGGTCGCGGCCCGGTGGCCGCCCGCCTCAGAGCAGACTCAGAGCAGGCCGGCGTGGTCCTGGTAGCACTGGCTGAACTTCTTGGTGTCCTGGGCCAGTGGCAGGCACGGCTGCGCCTGGTGGGACCAGAAGAAGCCGAGCGCGATGGTGAGGATCGCCAGCACGAGCCCGCCCGCGGCCGCTTTGCCGTTGGTGGCCCGGCCACGGTAGGCGCGGACCAGGCCGGTCACCGACAGTGCCAGCCCGAGGGCGGCGAGGAGCACCGCGCCGGTCCAGGCGACCAGCAGCGAGGCGAGGAACGCCGCACCGGCCAGCGCCAGGCCGAACCAGCCGGACCGGTTGCGTGGCCGGCGTTCGGGCCGGGGCGGTACGTCGTCGGCGGGGGGTTCGGCGGAGCGGCGGAGGTCGTCGGGCCCGAGGAGTTCGCCCGAGTCGTACCGTTCGCGAGGGTCGCGTGGCTCGCTCGGATCACCAGGGTCACGGGGGTCGCGCGGGTCGGCGGCGGTCATGGAGGGCATTCTCGCTCGCACCGCCGTCGGGCGTCACACTAGTGTCGGCCCCATGAGCAGAGCAGCGGTGCTCACCTCCCAAGTGAGCGATTTCCCCCGGTGGTACCAGGACGTCGTGGCCAAGGCGCAGCTGGCCGACAACGGCCCCGTCCGGGGCACCATGGTCATCCGTCCGTACGGCTATGCGATCTGGGAGCGGATGCAGGCCGAGCTGGACGCCCGGATCAAGGACGCGGGCGCCCAGAACGCCTACTTCCCGCTGTTCATCCCGGAGAGCTACCTCCAGCGCGAGGCCGAGCACGTCGAGGGGTTCAGCCCCGAGCTGGCCGTGGTCACCCACGCCGGCGGCAAGGAACTCGAGGAGCCGGTCGTCGTCCGGCCTACCAGCGAGACGATCTTCGGCGAGTACATGGCGAAGTGGGTGCAGAGCTACCGCGACCTGCCGCTGCTGCTCAACCAGTGGGCCAACGTCGTGCGATGGGAGCTGCGGCCCCGGGTCTTCCTGCGTACGACGGAGTTCCTCTGGCAGGAGGGCCACACCGTGCACGCGACGCAGGCGGACGCCGCCGCCTACGCGCGCCGAATCCTGCACGAGACCTACGCCGCGATGATGGTCGACGTACTCGCCATCCCCGTCGTACCCGGGCTGAAGACGCCGAAGGAACGCTTCGCCGGTGCCGCGCAGACGCTGACCTGTGAGGCGATGATGCGCGACGGCAAGGCGCTGCAGATGGGCACCAGCCACGAGATGGGGCAGAACTTCGCGCGGGCGTTCGACATCCGTTTCCTCGACGCGGAGGGGGAGCGGCCGTACGCCTGGACGACTTCCTGGGGCGCGTCCACGCGGATGGTGGGCGGGCTGATCATGACCCACGGCGACGATGCCGGTCTGCGGATCCCGCCCCGGCTGGCCGCCACCCAGGTCGTGGTGACCCTGGTCAAGGCCGGCGAGGGTGTCGCCGAGCTCGCGGCCGGGTTGGTGGGCGACCTGCGCGCTGCCGGCGTCCGGGTCGCTCTCGACGACCAGGTGGCGGTGGCGTACGGCCGTCGCGCGGTCGACTGGGAGCTGAAGGGCGTGCCCGTGCGGATCGAGATCGGCCCGCGCGACGTGTCGGCCGGAACGGTCACCGTGGTGAGGCGGATCCAGGGCACCAAGACGCCGACGCCGGTCGCGGGTGTCGTGGCGGCCGTCGGCGAGGCGCTGTCGGCCGACCAGGCGGCGCTGCTGCGGGAGGCCGAGGAGTTCCGTGACTCCCGTACCGTCGACGTGGAGACGATCGACGAGGCGACCGAGGCGTCCGCTTCGGGCTGGGCGCGGATCCCGTGGTCCGTGCTCGGTGAGGAGGGCGAGGCCAAGCTGGCAGAGAGCGCCGTGACCGTACGCTGCCTGGTCCGCCCCGACGGGAGCGTGCCGGAGGCCGAGGACGAGCCGGACCTGATCGCGATCGTCGGCCGGTCGTACTGAGGCGTCGGCCGGTTCGCCCGAGCCGTACCGGGTCGTACTGGGTCCTACTGGGCGTACCGGGTCGTACGGGCCGGCCGAAACGCCCTCAACCGGGTGCGGAGCCTGCTCGGCTCCCGCGTAGGCTGTGGGCGCCTTGGGGTGTCGTCTAAGGGCAAGACCTCAGATTTTGGATCTGATGATGGGGGTTCGAGTCCTCCCACCCCAGCCACCCTCTGACCAGCGCATTTGTCGCCCTCGACGCAGTTCGCTGCCGATCGTCTGGGCCTCTACCCATGACTACGCCATGAGCCCGCGCCCACGGGATGTCTGGCGGCACTATGGGCCGTAGGAGGTGACCGGTTACGAGAGGAGATCCAAATGCGTGCGGTGGTCTATCCCGAGTACAGCTCGGACCCGGCCATCCTGGAGGTGCGAGAGCTTCCCACCCCGAAGGTGTTTCCCGGCTCGGTTCTGGTCGAGGTGCGTGCCGCCGGCGTGAACCCGGTCGACTGGAAGGCGATGTCGGGCGGTCTCGACGCGTTGATCGACGCCGTGTTCCCGGTGATTCCCGGATGGGACGTCGCCGGGGTCGTGGTCGGTCTGGGCATGGACACGCCGGAGTTTCAGCTCGGCGACGAGGTGATCGCCTACGCCCGCAAGGACGTTCTGCGCGACGGATCCTTCGCCGAGCAGATGGCGATACCGGTGCACATGGTGGCTCGTAAGCCCGCCTCGCTCACCTGGGAACAGGCGGCGGGTCTACCGCTGGCGGGTGGCACCGCGCTACGAACGCTCGACGCGCTTGAGGTGGAGGCCGGCCAGACGCTGTTGGTGCACGCGGCCGCTGGTGGTGTCGGCGGCTTCGCAGTGCAGATCGCCCGGGCTCGCGGGGCGCGAGTGATCGGCACTGCCTCCGAACGCAACCACGCCTACCTGCGCGAACTCGGCGCGGAGCCGGTCGCTTACGGCGAGGGTCTGGCCGATCGGGTCCGGGAACTGGCTCCGGACGGAGTCGATGCGGTGGCCGACTTCGTCGGAGGTCAGCTCGAGGTGACGCTGGCGGTGCTGAAGCCGGGCGGGCGCCACGCTTCGGTCGCCGATTGGGACGTCGAGGCCTACGGTGGCCGGATTATCTGGGTGCGTCCGGATGGTGCCCAAACGGCGCGGCTGGCCGGGCTGGCGGACGAAGGGCACCTCACCGTCGAGGTCGCCTCGACCTACGGCCTGAACGAGGTAGCGGAAGCCTTCAAGGTCAGCCAGGGTGGGCACGCTCGGGGCAAGCTCATCGTGGTTCCGTAGGTTGGCGCGGAGGGCTTCTTCATCGCAGAGCGAAGCCCGTGTCCGTGAAGTGGAGCGCCTGTTCGAGTAAGCGCGCACTGGGGCCCGCCAGCCAACCCGTGGCCGTGCTGGCGACCGCGGTTCTTCGGCGCTGTGGCACGCGCCGCCGGAAGGACCGCCATCCCTCACCTCAATGCTTCCGCCACGGATTCGGCGAGCAAGGCCAGTCCCAATAGGTCCGCAGCGCCTCGGTCGCGGTAATCGACTCCGCGGCGCTGTTTACCCACGAGCGGATCGCGGAACCTCTGCCGCGGCAGGTAGACCGAACCCGGCCGCGAGGCGGGCGCATGGTGTTCTCAGGAGGACAGGTCGACCAGGAGGATGCCCTCGTCGCCCGGCGGAAGTTCGCCGAGGATCGTCCCGTCAGGAGCTACCGCCAGGGCGCCGCCGAAACAGCCGCCGAGGTCGGGTTCTGCCAGGTGGTTCACCATCAGGGCACCGACACCGGCACGTGCGGCCTGACCCGCGTAGACGAGACGTTCCTCCCGGTCCCACTGCTCCGCGTCGGCCACCTCGGAGTCGTAGCTGCGCGCGAACGGGAACAGCAGCCAGTCCGGCTGAAGGTGGCCCAGCCGCTGGAGAATCCCGTCGTCGAAGAGGTCGCCGCAGACAAGGAAGGCGCAGGTTCCGAAGTCGGTGGACGCCATCGGAAGGTCGGTGCCCTGACGGTAGACCTGTCGGTCCGCGCTCGGCCCGTGCCACTGCGGGCTGATCCGCCGGTAGTGGAGCTGGATCCTGCCGTCCGGGCCGACGAGGATCGCGCTGTCGTATAGGTGCTCCTCGCCGGACACCTGTTCTCGCTCGTACAGCCCGACGGCGATCCATACTCCCGCCTCGCGTGCCAGGTCGCCCAGTTGGGCTGTGACCGGACCCGGTAGGGGCTGGGCGAGGAGGCGATCGTGCGCGGGATCGTCGTTGCCGACGAAGCCGGTCAGTGCCGCCTCGGAGAAGACGACCAGACCCGCATCCTTGCTCGCGGCTTCCTTCGTCAGCCGTGCGATGCCGGCCAGATTGGCCGCCTGGTCGGCGACGACGCTATGGACAGCGAGCGCAGCGTGCATCGTGCTCCATTCGGGGGAGAAACACTGATCGAGATTGCTTCGTGACACTCGACTAGACGTTCGACGGCTTCCACCTGTGGCTCACCAACATCTACGGATCCTCGGTGACGGCCATTCAGAGCTAGCCTCCAGCAGTCCGGTCGGATGACGCCGGACCCCCGCTCGTACGATCGACCTGATCATGGCAGACCAGAGGATGGCTGTGAGACAGGTTGGGAAACGCTGAGGGTGACCATCGCGGGAACGGCTCGTCGGTCACACGGATCATCTGGCGTACGCCGTTCCTGAGGGCCGCGTGCATCAGCCTGTTCGTCGCGGGGATCGCCGCGTCGTCGACCATGCCGCAGATGACGTTGTACCTGGTGACCGAGCTGCACATCCCGATCCAGGCCGCCGGACTGTACTACCTGGTCAACCTCACCGCGCCCGTTGCCGGGTTCGTGGTCGGCACGCTGTCCGAACGGCTGACGAACCGGCTGTCTCTGTACCGCGCGTGCGCTGTGGTCGCCGCGCTCGGCTGGGCGGCGATGGCGCTGGCCGACCGGCCGTGGATGCCGTTCCTCATCGGCGCCTTCGTGCTGAGCTTCGGCGGGGGAGCCATGGGGCAGCTCTTCGCCGCCACCCGCGACGAGCTGAGCCGGCATCCCACGCCTGCCGACAACCGGATCGTCTCCGCCGTCCGGATGAGCTTCACCGCCGGCTGGATCGTCGGCCCCGTCCTCGGCAGCTGGTTCGGCGCCACCTTCGGCCTGCGGTCACTGCTCCTGGCCAATGCTGCCTGCCTGGTCGCACAGCTCGTCCCGCTCGGCACCCGCCGCATCGAACGCTTCAAGGTCGAGCCCGTCCGGCCGGAGGTGAGCGCCGGCCCGACGGACGGCCCGCACGGGGACCGCACCGACGGACCCACGACGTACGGAACGAAGAACACGCTCACGCCTCTGCTGGTGTTCCTCGGATGCTGCGTGCTGGTGATGAACGGCGACACCATGAAGTTCGCGTTCCTGCCGTTGTACATGGCCAATCAGCTGCACGTCGGTGACGCCCTGCGGGGGACCGTGATCGCCGTACAGCCGTTCCTCGAGCTCCTGCTGATGCCGGTCTTCGCCCGGATGGCCGACAGGTTCACCCCGATCCGGGTACTCACGATGGCGGCGCTGCTCGGGGTCGGTGCCCATGTGGCCTACGCCACCAGCACGCACGTAGTCGGGTTGTTCGTCGGCCAGGCGCTGATGTCCGGGGTCTGGGCGGCCGTCGCGGGCCTGGGGATCACCGTGGCCCAGCAGCTGTGCCCGGATAGGATCGGGCTTGCCTCGTCCATGTTCAGCAGCTGCATTCCGCTCGCGGGTGCCGTCGGCGGATCCGTCGGAGCCTTCGGTGTCGGCTGGCTCGGGATACCTCACCTGTTCGTCATCCCCGCCGTCCTGACCGTCCTGGGATTCGCGGGCTTCCTCCTTACCAGCCGACGCTTCAAGCCGGACGACTCCGCCTTCGCCGTCGGAGCCGAAGCGGCCAAGGCCTGATCCTCACCCGACGTCGTGAAGGAGAACGCTCGTGGCCGATGACCGCGATGCGGTGCAACGCGTCCTTGACGCTGTACGCCGTCGTGCCGGACTGAACGTCGTCGACCAGGTGTCGTTGGCCGGAGGCATGGTGGCGGACGTGCGACGGCTGACTCTGGCCGACGGGCGCACCGTCGTCTGCAAGGCGGCGTACGGCGAGCAAGCGCGCCTTGACATCGAGGCGACGATGGTGCGCCATCTCCACGACGCCCACCCCACGGTCGTACCGGAGGTGATCTACGCCGACCCCGAACTCCTCGTCCAGACCTTCCTGCCCGGGGCGCACCTGACCGCGGCAGCGGCAACCTCGCTCGGTGAGGAGCTCGCGATCGTGCACGGGCGGCACGCCGAGGCGTTCGGCTTCGACGGCCCGACGCTGAACGGCTGGTTCGTTCTGCCCAACGGATGGTCCAGCACCTGGGTGCCGTTCTTCAGGGACCAAAGGCTGCGTCACTGCGCCGACGCCGCGGTGACGAACGGGACTCTGAACGCCGGCTTTCGCGCCCGTGTCGAGACGCTCTGCGCGCGACTGGACGACCTTCTCAGCGAGCCCGCGGCTCCGACGCTGCTGCACGGCGACCTGTGGCACGCGAACATCCTCGCCGACGGCCACAGGGTGACGGGGCTCCTCGACCCCTCCGTCGTGTACGGCCACCCGGAACTCGACCTGTCCAACCTCGTGGGCCAGCCGTACGCCGACGCGGTGTTCGAGGCGTACCAGCGCTTCCACCCGATCGACAAGGACTTCGTCAAGGTCCGCGCGCCGATCTACCAGGTGTACACGGCGATCATGCACGTGCTCTACTTCGGTCACCGCTACGAGCGTTGGCTCGACGACACCCTCACCAGGAGCGGCGTATGACGCCGTGCGGTGTCCTGCTCCGGCCGTTCACCCGTCGTACGACGGGACTTCCTCGACGAGGTCCGGCGATACTCTGCCGACATATCTTGAGGGGAGTCGCTGTGATCACGCTGACCGACATGGTTGCGAACGGATCCGTCACGGACGAGGGTGCCGACCTCCTGCGCCGGATCGCGGCGTCCGGTGAGTCGTTCCTGGTCTATGCACTTCCGCGGAACGCCGGCAAGAGCACACTGACGAACGCCATCCTCGCCGAGGTGGCCGCGGACGTGCCGCGGCACGAGTTCCTCGGTACGCCCGAGGAGGTGGCCGAGCTGAGCACGGACCCGCACCGCGGTTACCTGGTCGTGGGTGAGATCGGCCACCGTGGCCGCCCCGGCTACCTGGCCGGTGACGAGGTGGAGCGCACCTTCGAACTCGTCGCGGCCGGATACCGCCTCGCCTCGAGCCTGCACGCGGACTCGGTGGAGGAGGTGTTCGAGGTGCTTGCCCGCAACGGGATCCCCGCGGATGCTGCCGCCGGAATCCGTTACCTGGTGAAGGTTCGCGGGCTCGGCAACCTCGACGACCCCTCGACCCGGCGCGTCGTCGAGCACGTCAACGAGGTCACGGGCGTCGGCGCCGACGGCCCGGAGTATTCACTGCTGTACGAGTGGACTTCACGACCGACCTCCCCATCCGTGCCCTGACCAGGGGATCCCTGCGGACAACCCGCGCGGCACGTGCATGCTTCAGGGCGGTTCTGGCAACGACAGGTTGACAGGCGGTCCTGGTGCGGACTTCTTCTCCGGTGACAACGGCACCGACATGGCCACCGACCTCAGGGCCAGGGAAGGCGACACCGAGGACGGCAGCATTCCCTGACCCTGCATGGTTCGCGACGTCGACAGGTCTACGGGCGGGTCGCCTGCACGAAGGTGACCCGCCCGAACCTGTGGTCGAGGTGCTCGATCTCGCGGGCGTCGGCGAAACCGGCGCCGGCGAGGAGGGTGACGAGGCCGTTCTCGAAGTTGCGGGACACCACGGGGCTCGTCGCCACCCTCGAGCGGAGTATCCGGACCACGCGGGACAGGCCTGGGAGGTGCCGAAGCAGGTGGGCAGGGCTGTGGCCGTGGCCGTGCGCGGCGTGGTGGGTCTGGTGGGCGCTGTCGGTGCTGTTGGCGCCGTCGGTACCGGACGCCGGACCGCCGAAGTCGACGATGGTGACCTTGCCTCCCGGCCGGAGAGCGCGCAGAGCGTCGTTCGCGAAGCCCGTCCGCCCGTCGTCGTCGACGTGGTGAAGCGCCAACGACGAGACCACATGGTCGAGCGTGGCGTCCTCCGCCGGAATGCGGTCCGCGTATCCCTGGACGAGGGTCAGGGACACGTCGCGGCGCCTCGCCTTGCGCGCGGCCCGGCGAAGGGCGTCGTCGTCCGGGTCCAGACCGGTGACACGGGCGGCAGGCTGTGCCGCGAGGACGGCGAACGACAGGTTGCCGGTGCCGCAGCCGACGTCGACCACGGTCTGGCCGGGAGCGATCTCGGCCAGTTGGGCCACGCGTTCGTGCAGCCGCCGGACGTCGGCCACCCGGCTGAAGAGGTCGTAGAAGGGGAGGAGCCAGGTCTTTCCCGCTCCCGGCAGGAATGCGCGACCGTGGTCCTCCGGCGCGCGCCGGTCGATGATGCGTACGTTGGTCTCGGATGTCATGGTTTGCTCCCTGCGTGCTCGCCCCGCCGGATTCCGAGGGTCTGTGCGACGTGGTGTTGTCATCGTCAAGCCTTGGATATTCTTCGGCTGCAGAACAGGACAGGAGTCGGACGCCATGGCACATCCTTCGGTCGGCGCCTCGCGTGAGCGCTCCCAGCGGTTGCGGACGCTGCGTTCTGACGGGACGCCGGTCTACCGCTACGAGCATCGCCTGGGCGTGCCTCCGGTCTCGGTGGAGTGCCTCGACGCCGACGGTGCGCACGCGGGATTCCCGCCGGTCCACCGCCATGCCCACGACTTCCTCGTCCTGGTCTACGTCGAGGACGGTGTGGGTTCGTTTTCCGTCGACGGTACGGACTGGCCGCTGCGCCCCGGGCAGGTTCACGCGGTGCCGCCGGGCCAGGTGGTCGACGTGTCGGCCGTGATGGCGCTGACCCGCTGCCGCGCCTGGTCGGTCGCGTTCACGCCGGACGCGGTGCCGGCACTGGCGGCAGTCTCCCCGCTGGCCTGGGCCACCCATCCACTGCTCGCGATGTTCGCCCCCGCAGCGGGCCATGGCCTCGTGCCCGAGCCGGACCGTGCTCGTTGGTCGGCGTGGCTGGCCGACCTGTCCGAGGAACTCGCCGACCCACACCGTCTCGGCGCCGGCGAGGTCGTGGCCGGGCTCCTCACCCGTGTCCTCGTCGCGGCCGCGCGCCTGGCTCCCGATGCTTCGGTCGGAGCGCCCGACCCGCTTGTGGAACAGGTGTTCAGCCAGATCGAGGCGACCTTCCGGGATCCCGTCTCCGTCGGAGACATCGCCCGTGCGCTCGGGTACACACCGGGGCACCTCACCACCGTGGTCCGCGAACGAACCGGTCGCCCACTGCTGGAGTGGATCACCGAACGGCGCATGACCGAGGTGCGACGGATGTTGCGCGAGACCGACCTGCCCCTCGGTGTGGTGGCCGCGCGGACCGGCCTGCGCGACGCCACCTATCTCGTACGGCGTTTCCGGGACCGCTACGGAATCACCCCGGAGAAGTGGCGTCGCAGCCAGCGCGCCGGCTGAGAGGAGTCGCGCGTCCTCGTCCTTTGCTGGCCGTGGGCGTTCGACTTGTGCGAGTACGACGAGCCCATCGCTCCTTGTTGAGGCAAGTTGAAGTTGACGTGATTCATCTTGTGGACAAGCGGTTTTCGGTGAGAGTTGGCCGATCTTGTCGGGTAGAATCGAACGCGTGAGCGATGGCGGTGTGGGCTTCGGCGATGACCATCTGGGTGGGGACCCGGGTGGTCGTGGGGTGCTGCCTGCCGGTTTCGCGGATTTGCCGGGTGGTCCGGAGTTGGCGGCCGCGATCGCCGCGGTGGACCTGGTCGCGTGTAACGGGTTCGAACTTGAGGAGTACGTCAAGGGGACGCGGCGGATGGTTTGCTGGGCGGAGTCGGCCAGCCTGACGGGAGTGAACGAGCTGACCTACGCCTGCGACGGCATGCCCGGCGACCCGGCGGAGCGCAGTGACACCCCGGACCCGATGACGTCGGTGGTGCTGGAGCCGTTGCTGGGGTGGACCGGTTACCGGGCGGCGCAGTACGTGGGGATGGCCGCGGCCGTGTCCCGGCTCCCACGGGTGGGTGAGGCGTTGGCCGGCGGGCGGTTGGAGCTCAACGAGGTCCGCATCATCATCGACCGGGTCACCGACGCCAAACCGGACCTGTGGGGTGTGATCGAGGACGCCCTCTTCCCCAAGGTGCTGGAGCTTCGGGGTGGGTTGTTGCGGGCGATGGTGGAGGCGGAGGTGGTCAGGGCCGACCCCGAAGCCGCCGCGAAGCGCCACCGTGAAGCCCGCACCGGGCGCAACGTCGCGATCTGGCCCGCCGTCGACGGTGTCGCCGATTTGGCTGTGCGAGGGTTGTCGGCGGATCAGGCTGCGGAGGCGTACGGCTACATCGACGCCATCGCCCGGGCGGTCAAGTCCAGTGGCGACCCCCGCAAGCTCAGCCAGTTGCGTGCGGACGTGGCCTACTCCCTGCTCGCCGGTGCTGCCGACATCGTTGACTGCTCCGCGCCTACAGTCGCTGACAACCACACCGGGAAAAGCCAGGCCCAGCCCAAGGCCGCGAAGGACGCAGCGGACGCAGACTCTGAGCACTGCCAGGCGGCACCGGGCCAGGCTGCGCAGGACGAAGCCGAGCCGGACCAGTCTGGGCAGGGCGAAGCCGGGCAGTGCGCTGCGAAGAACGAGACGCCGCAGGTACGCACCGAGCCCGAGCAGGCGGACCCCGAGCAGGACGAAGCCGAGCCGGACCAGTCTGGGCAGGGCGAGTACGAGCAGGGTGAGCACGGCCACTGTGGTGTTCACCGGTTCCCCGACCATGATCTGCACGACAGTTGGTGTGAGTGTGGCGACTGTTCTCCGGTGCCGGTCGCCACGTGCACGGTGTGCGGCGGCGCCGCGACGGCCGGCGTCTCGGTCCATGACACCGCAGCCCACCTTGCCGCCGACTGCGGCTCGGCCGGGGCGACCGCGACGGAGTGCGACGTGACCGGGGAGAACGTGACCGGGGAGAACCTGGCCGGGGAGAACGTGGCCGGGGAGAACGTGGCCGGAAGCAGCGCAACCGGTGAGAGTGCGGCTTCGGCGACCGGGCCTTCGGCTGCGGGGCAGATCCCGCGGCAGAACCGGCCACCGGATGAGACGGCCGACCCGCCCGGTCCACCAGATCCACCCGACCCGCCGCCGCACAACTCGACACCACCACCACCGCCGTGGTCTTCCACGCAGCCGAGCTGGGGGCCGATCCGAACGCGCGCCAAGATCCAGCTGAACATGCCGCTGACCACCCTGATGGGACTGTCCACCCGGCCTGGTGAGCTCGGCGGGTTCGGACCGATCATCACCGAGGTGGCCGAGCGGTTGGTGGCGAACAACCTCACCAACCCCGAAGCCAGATTCAGCGTCGGGGTCACCCATCCCGTCACGGGGCGGTTACTGCATCTGCATCCGCTACCGGCGAGGTTCCTGCGCGGACTGCAAGCCGAGCTGGTGCATGCCCGCGACCAGCGATGCGTATGGACCACCTGCAGAAGACCCGCCACCACCTGCCACCTCGACCACAACACCGAGTACGCCGACGGCGGGGAAACCGGCGTGGACAACATCGCACCGCTGTGCCCTCGGCACCACAAGGCCAAGACCGAACGAGACTGGAGGCTCCGGCAGACCGGGCCGGGCGAACACACGCTCACCGACCCCTTCGGACGCCAGTACGCAAGCCGAGCACCATCACTCACCGACCCAGCCGATCCGGTGGTGCCCGACCCCGCACCCGCCGCCGCGACGACGGCGTCAGCCCGCGACGACGTACCGCCGTTCTGAGGACAAACACGCCTCGGCCCCGGCATGCCCGCGCATGGATCAGGAAGCTCAGCAGAGATGCGGTGGACCGAACTCCGCGTCGACGCCGGGGGACCAGAGCACGGAGGCCGGGGTGGGTTCGAGGGGTGTCAGACCGACCGTGCGAACGAGCGAGTCGTCGATCGCAACCGGCTCGGCACGGTGGAGTGGCCACCTCGGGTGCGCCACCGGCAGGCGATACGTCCCGAGCGGATGCCTCTGATGGAGGTACCAGCGCGCTGTGACGAACTGCTCCAAGTGTGTCGGCACCTCGATCGCCGGGCCGGGCGCCACCACCAGATCCACGACCTGAGCACCTCGCGGCAGGCGGGGCCGGCACCGATAGCCGGACCCGGGCGGCGGACCGGGATGGGCGACGGCCGCGTTCAGTGGACTGATCCTCGACCAGGTGTACGGCAACCACGCTAGCGCCCGGGCGGCCACGACCATGTCGGCTCGCGAGACATCCATGCGCAGGAAGGCGGTGCTGTGCCGACCTTCGTCGTCGACGCAGTAGACGCGGACGTTGACCTCGTACGCCGCCCCGACGGGAACCCGCCGGAACACACACGTGCTGGGCACTCCGAACGCCACCATGCCAACGTGAGCTTGCCCGTCCAACGTGTCCGGCCGTGTCCCAACCGGCAGGAGTCGGGCGACAGCGCCGGGATCGACTGCCCAGTGGACGAAAACGACCTCGCTCCATCGCTGGGTCAGAAGGACGGGACCGCTGATCGGCGGTGGATCGGCAGCCGGCAGGGATTCGTCCCGCATGACGTCAGGCTTCCACGGAACGACGAACGGCACGTGGACGCACGCTCGTGATGAGCGGCATCCACGCGCCGTACGTTCAGGCGAAACGCGATGTTTGCCTGGCTACGCGGGCCCTAGTTGGTACGCGACCTGGCGTCTTCCCTGACGTTCTGTGCCGAGGACTGGCCTTCGTCCTTCACTTGGCGTACGCCGTCCTCGGCGGTGCTGCGGACTTGCTGGGCAGCTTCGGTGGCGTGTTCGCGGAGGTCCTGGCCGACGTCCTGGCCGACGGACTTCGCTTCCTCCACCAGCGGCTGGCCCTTCTCCTTGGCGGTTTCCACCACCTGCTGGGCAGCCCGGGTCTCCTTCTGCGTCGCCGGAAGCAGCGAGCCGATCAGGGCGCCGGCACCGAAGGCGATCAGACCGACCGCCAGCGGGTTGCCTTCGGTCCGCTCCTGGACCGTGTGGGCAGCACCGTGAGCGGTGCTGGACACGGTGTCGACGGCGCCGGAGGCGGCGTCACTGGCCGTGCTTCCGACGTGGGATGCGCGGTCGCTCACGGAACCTCCCGCGTGGCTGGTCACGTGGCCCGCAACGCCGCGGGCGTCGTGGGCCGTCCCCATGAACCGCTCCCTCACCCGGCCGAAGCGGCCGCGTACGGCTTCCTTACGGCGTTCGACCACCCGACTGGGACTCACCTTGTCGGTCAGAGCGTCGAGGTTGCGCGAGAGATCCTCACGCGTGTCGGCGATCTGGTCGGTCAGCTGCCTTTCTGTGCTTTGGCCCATTGCACGTCCTCCTTCAGGGTGCGCTGTGTCGCCTCCAGGGGAGGCATGGGCTGCTTGAGTTCCGTCTTGCCGCGTGCGGCAAGAACGGCGGCGACGATGCCCCAGATGGCGCCCACGATGAGGGCGGCCAAGCCGATGGGCATCCAGTTGTCGAGCAGGAACATCAGTGCCAACGACACGAACACCAGCGCGAGCAGGCCGCCGACGCCGGCACCTCCGAGGAGGCCCGCGCCCTTGCCCGCGTGGGTCGCTTCGCGCTTGAGTTCGGTCTTGGCGAGGTCGAGCTCGGCACGCACCAGCGTGGTGAGGTCGCCGGCGATGGCGCCCACGATCTCACCGAGTGAGCGGTTGTCGGACGGTCGCCCACCGCCGGTCGTGGTGCCGGGGGTGTCCGCCGAGCTGTAGGAGTCCGTCGGACTGAACGGGTCGGTGCCGCTCACGGCGCCTCCCCGGTGGTTCCGCGCCGGTCGGCGATCCGGCCGCCGCCGGGCTGGAGCTGGTCACCGTGCGGGGCGTACTGGTCCGAGGCGGGGTCCAGTGGCGCGACTCCACCCGAACCGCCCGAGCCCGGACCGGGGCGCGGAGGCGCGTAGGGGTTCTCCTGCTCGGACCAGCCGGGTCCGGCGGCCGGAGCAGTGGTGCCGCCGCTGTAGCCGGTGGTGCTCGTCGGGTCGGCGGTGCTGGACGTCTCGTACTGGCTGCTCGGGCCGTAGTTGGCCGCGGGGTCTCCGACCGTGTTCGAATCGGTGGCGCCGGGCCTGGTGTAGCCGCCGACTCCGCTGTCGTAGCCCGAGGCGTAGCCAGCCGAGCCCGCCGACCCGTTGGTGCTGTGCGCACCACCGGAGCCGCTGTTGGCCTCCTTGGCCCCACGGGTCAGCCGGCCCGCCACCACGCCGGCCGCGAGAGCGCCCGCGAGGAACGCGCCCGGCCGCCGACGCGCGAAGCGGCGTACCTCGTCGAGGAGTTCGGCCGGCTCACGGCCGTCGATTCGGGAGCTGAACTCACGGACGCGACCGGCGACCTGCCGGGCGACGTCGTGGGCAAGCCCGCCGTTGCCGTCCTGGCCGCTCGCCATCTGCTCAACGTCGTCGCTGAAGTTCTGCAACGTACTGACCAGCCGGTCGCGCTGTGCGCGGGACTGTTCCTCGACCTGTCCGCGTACGTCGTGGAACAGGTTCTTGGCCTGGTGCTGAGCTTCCGACGCGACCTGCTGTGCCTGGTCCTTGGCAACCCCGGCGACGCGGGAACCCTCCTGTGCGGCGTTGCCCGCGACCTGCCGTGCCTGCTCCTTGCCACCGCTGGCGCCTGTCGGCTCCGAACCGGCGGGGCCACCGTAGCTAGGGGTCGACATGCTTCCTCCAACTGTCGTAGGTGCGAAGGGCCGAGAAGGCCCTCGGTCGCATGTCGTGCTGGCCTACCCGGGTTCGGGGCCTTAACACGTAAGGCCTGGGCAGTCGTGCACGGCTTTCGCGACCTCAGTGGCGGCCGTGGTCGAGGTCGCCGGTCACATCGCCGGGTTCACGCTGCTTCGCAAGGGACCGCCGCTGGTCCGGTGACTGGACGACGCACGAGGTGGCCGGCAACGACCGGGCGGTCGCGTTCTGGCGCCGTGCGATCCCGGTGCGGTTCACGGAGACGGTCGACTCGGACTCCGGCACCTGCTCGTCAGACGGCGCTACCGGTCGGAGGACCAGGGCGGGACGCTCTGCTCGTACTGGAAGAGGTTCGTCGGGTCGTACTTCGACTTGATCGTGCGCAGCCGGCAGAAGTTCGACCGCCAGTACGCTGTCTCCCACTCGGCCATGCCGATGTTCGGCACGTTGACGTACGCACCGTCCACGTAGGGCCGAAGCGCCTGGCTGAACTCCGCGATCCACGCCTGGGACTGCGAGGTGAGCGGGTCGTTGCAGTTGGGCTCTCCCCGCTTGCCCCAGCCGGCTCCGGGCTCGGAGTAGAAGAGCGCGTCGCGATGCGGGAACGACGTGCCCCGCGGGCCTGGTCGCTCGTCTGACCCGTCCGCCGAACGCCTGGGTGAAGAAGTTGCTGTCGTCGGTGGGTGCGTCGTTCATGAACTCGCCGCCGACCGACAGGATCGGGGACAGCAGCTCGAGTGCATCCGCCTCGGTCCCGTCGGCGAGTACGCCGAACAACAGGATCTGGGGCTTGTGGATCTCCACCTGGGTCGGCCCGGCCGGGTTTCGCTTCCCCGCCGGTGCCTGTCCGCCACGCCGACGCCGGGGATCCTCGGCAGCCTCGAGCCCGCCGGTGTATCCGCCGAGGGATCAGCTGTCCGTCCAGGGCCGTAGCTTCTCCGGGTTGCGGATCGCCCAGATGTGCCTGATCCGGTCCGCCGCGATCTCGAACGCGTACACCGTGGTCGTGACACCGTCCTCCTGCGCGACCAGACCGGGTTGGCCGTTGACGACCCGCTGGGCGAAGCTCACGTTGCCCGGCGCCCTGCCGGCGAGGTCGGCGAGCAGGCTCGCGATCAGCTCGCCGCCCCTGATCGGGTGCAGGGCGGCGGGTGCGAGACCGCCGCTGTCGGCGACCAGCGTGGCGTCGGGGTCGAGCAGGCCGACGAGAGCGGCGACGTCCTTCGCCTCCCAGGCCCGGCTGAACTCCCTGACGATGCCGGCCTGCCGGGCGGCCGGGGTCGGTGGTGCCTGCGACGTACGGACGCGGCGGCGGGCCGCGGATGCCAGTTGCCGGCAGGCCGCGGGTGTGCGGCCGACGATCTCGGCGATGTCGGCAAAGGGGTAGCCGAAGACGTCGTGCAGGACGAACGCGACCCGTTCGGCCGGGCTCATCGAGTCGAGTACGACGAGGAAGGCCATGCTGATCGACTCGTCGAGGGTGATCCGGTCGGCCGGATCGACCGGATCCGAGGTGGCGTCACCGGCGCCGCGCCGGCCGCTGATCCAGTCCGTGGACTCGGGCAGGGGCTCGGGGATCCACTCGCCCACGTACCTCTCCCGCCGCGCGCGGGCCGAGCCGAGCAGGTCCAGGCAGATCCGGCCGGCGACCGTCGTCAGCCAGGCGCCGGGGGAGGCGATGGCCTCACGCTGCCCGTCTGACATGGCGTACCAGCGAGCGTAGGTCTCCTGAACGGCGTCCTCGGCGTCGGCCAGCGAGCCGAGCAGCCGGTACGCGAGACTGATCAGCTGACGCCGCTCGCTCATGATCGCGTCCAGGCCGGGCTCGGCTTGCCGGTCTCCTGGCTCTGACGGTGTGCTCATGTCGTCGACGGCTCCCTCGGTTCGGTCCTGCCCTCGGTGGTTCGACGAGACGGCGGGCCGAAATGTGAGGCCGAGGTGTGAGGTCGGGATGCGACGTCGAGGTGACGTGCGCCTGACATTCCGCGTGGCTGCCCCGTCGTACTCGTGAGAAGGCACGTGACCAGTAGACAACCGTGCCGCCACGACGAGTTCAGGAGCACGATGACCACCTTCGTCCCGACAACGACGTTCGCACGCCCGGCCTCCGCGCGGAGTCTGGAGCGTGCGGCGGAATCCCTTACCGCACACGGTTTCGTCGTCGAGATCCTCGACGACGCCGCCGCGGCCCGTGCGCGCGTCG
This sequence comes from Actinopolymorpha sp. NPDC004070, assembly GCF_040610475.1. NCBI lineage: Bacteria > Bacillati > Actinomycetota > Actinomycetes > Propionibacteriales > Actinopolymorphaceae > Actinopolymorpha > Actinopolymorpha sp. NPDC004070. The sequence continues at coordinate 89,853 of NZ_JBEXMJ010000017.1, forward strand.
CCGAACTGGTACCCGAGGGCGCGAGCGTCTTCACCGGCGCGAGCGAGACGCTACGGCTGTCCGGCATTCAGGACGATCTCAACGCAAGCGGGCGACACGACGCCGTCAAGCCACGTGTGCTGGCCATGGACCGCGCCACGTCCGCCGACGAGATCCGTCGGCTGACGGCCAGTCCGGACGTCGTGGTGGGCAGCGTCGCGGCTGTCACCGAAACCGGGTCCCTCGTGGTCGCGTCCGGCAGCGGAAGCCAGCTGCCCGCGTACGCCGGAGGTGCCGCCCGCGCGATCTGGGTCGTCGGGGCGCAGAAGGTGGTGCCGGACCTGAGCACCGCACTGCGCCGGGTCGAGGAGCACGCCCTGCCGCTGGAGAGCGTTCGTACCCAGGCGGCGTACGGAGTGCCCAGCGCCGTAAACCGGCTGCTCGTCCTCAACGCGGAGTACCAACCCGGGCGCGGCACGGTCCTGCTGCTCCGCGAGGCGATCGGGTTCTGACCTGGGCGCGGGGCGCGTCCTGTGCCCTCAGCCTCAGCCCCTCGGGTGCCAGGGCGACGGTCCGCTGCGAGGATGAGGGCATGTGCCCGGCTCCGGACGACGCTTGGTCGACCTCGGCGGCGATCCTTCGCGCGAGAGTGGAACGCGCTGTCGGCCAGTCGAGCACGGACTGGACCGAACCCGACACCGGCCTGTCGGCCGCGGCGCGCTTCTCGGTGACGCTGAAGGACGGAAGCGGTGTCTTCGTCAAGGCGGCGACCGACGACCAGACCGAAGGTTGGCTTCGGGCCGAGTACCTCGCCCTTCGCGAAGTGCCGGAGCGTTTCGTCCCGCGCGTGGTGGCGTGGCTCGACGAACCCGGCCACCGTCCCGTCCTCGTGGTCGAGGACCTCAGGGGTGCGCACTGGCCGGCCGGTCACGAGGGCGTCGACTGGCGGGAGGGCGACATCGACCGGGTGCTCGCCGCGGTGGCGGACCTCGCGGGGGTCGCGGCTCCGGCCTCGTTCGAGCCGTCGCCGCGCCGGCCCGCGTACTGGCCGACGCTGCTGGGGGAGGGGCCGGATCGGGCCGCGTTTCTCGACCTCGGAGTGTGCTCGGCGGGCTGGCTGGCGGGTGTGGCCTCCGTGCTCACCGAAGCCGAGGCGGGCCTCGACGACAGCGGCGACTCACTGGTCCACGGGGACCTGCGCAGCGACAACATCTGCGTCGCGGGCGACCGGGTGATCTTCGTCGACTGGTCGCATGCCTCACGTGGGAGCGCCGAACACGACCTTTCGCTGCTACTTCCCACCCTGCACCTGGAGGGAGGTCCGCTGCCGTACGACGTGCTGCCGACGAGCGGCGGTTGGGCGGCTGCCGGGAGTGCGTCCCTCGCCCGGCGCGTTCTGGACGACTCCGGTGCACCGGACTGGCTGGTCAGGGTGTTCGTTCGATTGCTGGCGATCGACCTGGCCTGGGCGGCGTCCTGCCTGGGACTCCCTCGACCGGACGGCGCCGACTGGCGGTCGATCTGACCGCTGACCGGCGTGCCGATCGTCGCGGGTGTTCTCAGTCGGTCTGCAGGCGCTCGTCGCGGGCACCTTTGAGCTCACTGAACGATGGTGTGGTCGCGAGGGTCCACACCGCGTGCCACAGCCGGAGGGCAGCCTCCCCGCGGGGCACTGCCGTGAGCACCGGCCCGAAGAATCCGCGGCCTTCGATGTGCAGGATCGGGGTCCCGCCGTCGTCGGCCAGGGGTGCGGTGGCTGCCTTGGTGCGGGTGCGCAGGTCCGCGTCCCAGGACGGGTCCTCGGCCGCGGCAGCCAGACCGGCTGGGAGGCTCAGTTCGTCCAGCGTGAGCGCGGTGTTCTGCTGGTCGTCGCGAAGTCCTCCGACGTGTCGTCGCTGCCCGAACCTCTCGTAGAAGTCCGTCCACTGCTCCGCGTGCGGGGAGGCGAGCAGGGCTGCGGCGACCCGCGCGGGCCGCCAGGCGCGATCGTTGTAGTCGCGGTACCACCCGTCGAGCTCTCGGTTCTCGTTCACCACCGACAGACTCATCAGCTCGCGTCGTACGTCCAGACCGGCCTGTAGCTCGACCTCGGCGAGCCAGCGGCTGGTGATCCACGCGAACGGACAGGTCGGGTCCAGATAGACCGTGACAGTTGAGGGAGCGGTGTTAGTTTCCACGGAAACTACAATAGTTGACGGGGAAAGTATGCTGTCAAGGTGGCTGGACGAGTCGAGAAGAGCACCCCCGCCGAGCGGGACGCGGTGCGTGTGATCGTCGATCAGTGGCAAGCGCGGATGCCGGACCTGGACCCGTCGCCGATGCTGGTCCTGGGGCGGATCCAGCGCCTGGCAGCGGTGTGCGACCCGATTCTTCGGTCGCCGTTCGCTGCCGCCGGGCTGGCGTCCGGCGACTTCGACGCGCTTGCCGCGCTACGCCGAAGCGAACCACCGCACGCCCTGTCGAACAACGAGCTTGCCCAGGCGATGTTGGTCACCCCGGGAGCGGTGACGAAGCGGATCGACCGGCTCGTGGACGCCGGGCTGGTGACCCGAGCTCGTGCGCCCGAGGACGCTCGAGGGCGGGTGGTGACCCTCACCCGGGCCGGACGGCGGCTCACGGACAAGTTGATCCGTGCCCATATGGCCAACGAGGCGGCCATCCTCGCAGGGCTCGATGACGGCGAACAACGCCAGCTCGGGGCACTGCTCGGCAAGTTGCTGGCGTCGGTCGAGTCGGTGCCGGACGCGGCGCTGCACTCTCGCTAGGCCGGCAGGACAAGCTGCGGCCACGGGCTCGGCGGGTTGCTCGCGACGAATCTGAGGATCTCGAGGAACCTCGCCTGTTTCGGGGCGGACCAGTTGCGCCTCTCCGACGTCGAGGGACCCTTGTGAAGCTTGGCCAGTGCCATCAGGAGGTGCCACCGCAGGGCACCGGCTTCCAATGACGCGCCGCCATCGCCTACGTGACCGACGGTTCGGGCGGACCGGCCGGCCGAACGGTAGCCGGCGAGGAGGTTCGGGAGCGCCCGGATCGGAAGGTCCACAAGGTCGCGCAGCGGCTCGCCCCAGTGGGCCGATCCCCAGTCGATGAGCGCGCTGACCTCGCCGTGCTCGTCGACGAACAGGTTGGAGGGACTGACGTCGCCGTGTACCAGCACCGGTTCGTACGCGCCGGCCCCCCGGCTTTCCAGGAAGGCGAGCCAGTCCAGCAACCACCGCCCCTGTGCCCGCCCGAGCTCACCGGCGTCGATCAGCCACTCGACCAGTGGGCCCGGCAGCAACGCTGGCCGCTGCTCGACCCCGGCGATCGGGCCGGCGCCCTTCATCGTCACCTCGTGCAGAACCGCGAGCAGCTCGCCGAGTGACGCGTGCGCCCGTCCGCTTGCCTCGGGTTGGTATCCACACTCGCCGAGCGTGTGTCCGTGCAGGCGTTCCAGGATCATGTACGGCATGTCCACCACCGCGCGGCTCGCGTCGTAGCGAACCAAGGCCGCCGTGGGCACGCCGGCCCGTCGCGCGACAGGGATCACGGCCGCCTCCTTGGCGAGCCGGACCTCGAACGCCTGCTTGCGGGGAAGACGGAGAACGAGGTCGTCTCCCAGGAAGACGGTGAGGTTGACCTGTCCCTGCTCAGGCACGGGGGAGACCTCGCTGCGCGGGATCCCGTAGTGGACCGCGATCGCATCCACCTGGGCGGTGAACGATTCCCTAACGTCGTCGTCCCCGGACATCCGCGCTCCCTTCGACGTTCCGCCGAAGTTGACAGTGCGTGTTCATCCTAGGAAACGGTTTCCGGACGGTACGATCATGGGTCGCACCCTCCCTCCCCGAGGTGATTCGTGGACGACGATCCGAGACGACAAGGGCTGCGTGCCGGGTTCGACCGGTCGGCGCGGGACTACGAGCGGACACGGCCGGTCTGCCCTCCTCGGCTGTTCGACGACTTGGTCGAGGTTGCCGGTCTCGGACCCGGGGACCGGGTGGTCGAGATCGGTTGTGGCACGGGGCAGGCGACCGTGCCGCTGGCCGAGCGCGGGCTGGCGGTCATAGCTGTGGAGTTGGGTGCCGAGCTCGCGGCCCTCGCCCGCTCCCGGCTGGCCGGGTTCCCCACCTCGGAGGTGGTGACGTCCTCGTTCGAGGACTGGCAGCCCGCGCGCGCCGAATCGCCGGTGGACGCGGTCGTGGCGGTCAACTCCCTGCACTGGGTCGATCCCGAGCTCCGGTACGCCAAACCCCGTCGCCTGCTTCGTCCCGGAGGTTGCCTGGCGGTGGCCGGATGTGTGCGGGTGCAGCCCGCGGACGCCGACGGCTTCTGGACGCAGGTGCAGGAGGACTACCGGGCGGTGGGGTACGAGGGCGACCCGCCGCCCGCGCCCGGCCAGGTGGGCCCGATGCACCTTCCCGCGGAGGCCGGCACCCTCTTTGAGGAGGTGGCGAGCAGGCGTTACCCCTTCGAGGTGCCGTATGCCGCCGAGGACTACCTCGCCAACCTGGCCACCCAGTCCGGCACGCACGCGCTCGGTGAGGCGGGGAGCGCGGACTTCCTCGCTCGGGTCCGGCGCCGGTTGGAGTCACTCGGCCGGCCTCGGCTGACGGTCGGTTTCGTTGCCCTGCTCACCGTCGGCCGCCGGTTGCCATGACGACCGCGCAGAAGTACGCCGACTTCGCCGCACGTGAGGCGCGTGGGGTTTCCCCCGCGTACGAACGCCTGTCGCTTGCGGTCTCCGGCGACGACGAGGTGCTCGCCCTGCTGGATGAGCTTCCGGCGCCGAAACGGCAGCCGAACCTGCTCTTCGGCGTCGTACGCTTCCTCGGCGGTCCGGTGGAGGACCCGGCCGAGTTCCACAACTACACCACGGCGAACTGGCCGCGGATCGAGGCGCAGATGCGCGTCCGCGCCACGCAGACCAACGAGGCCGGCCGGTGCGCTGTCCTGTTGCCGGTGCTCGCCTCACTGCCGAAACCGCTTGCCCTGCTGGAAGTTGGCGCTTCCGCCGGACTGTGCCTGTATCCCGACCGGTATGCCTACCGCTACGGCGACCGGGTGATCGGGACCGGCGAACCTGTGCTGGGCTGCGAGGCCACCGGGGCGCTTCCGCCGCTCACGCTGCCCGAGGTCGTCTGGCGGGGTGGGCTCGACCTCAACCCGCTCGACGTCACTGACCCCGCGGACGTCGCGTGGCTCGACGCGCTCATCTGGCCCGAGCATGCACACCGCCGTGCCCGGCTGCGGGCAGCGTCGGCCGTCGCCGCGGCCGACCCACCAGTGCTGGTACGCGGGGACCTGGTGGACGGCCTACCGGCCCTGGTGGCGCAGGCGCCGGCCGACGCGACGCTGGTGGTGTTCCACACTTCGGTGCTGTACCAGGTGCCGGCGCCCCGGCGAGCGGCGTTCGGGGACCTGGTCGAGGGGCTGCCCGGGCACTGGATCTCCAACGAGGCCCCCGACGTTCTGCCGTACGACGATCTGCCCGAGCCGCCCGACAGCGCCCACCACAACGTGCTCGCCCTCGACGGCAGGCCGCTCGCCTGGACGAAGGGCCACGGTCAGGCCCTGCACTGGTTCGCGTAGCTCGCGTAGCTTCTGGTAGCCCCCGGCAGTTCGCCGAGCGACCGCTCGACTACCCATGGTGCCCGCCGGACCGGTCGCGGTCGGTGGCGGAGCGTTCGTGACACCCTTGGGGCCATGCCCGAACCCCTGTCGCAGGCGCTCGCCCGCGTACGCGAGGAACTACTGGACCCCGAGCGGCTCGTCCGTGCCGTGGCCGCCGGTCGGCGCCGCGGGCACGAGACCCCCTGGCGCCGGGCCGAGCTGAGGTATGTCGACGTCCGGGCAGGGCGGGTACTGCAGATCACGACGTACGACGAACGCCAGGCCCACACCCGCAACGCCTCTCCCGGGCCGGAGGCGGAGGAGGCCGTCGACGGCCTGCTTGCGACGGCGTTCGGCAACTGGCATCTCGACTCCGTGGACGAGACGCTGCAGCTTCGGGTCACCAAGAAGGGCGAGGCGCAGGTGCACGTTCGCCCCCGCGTGGACGAGCAGCCGGTCAGCCGCGAGCACGACCGGGAGAAGCCGCGACTGCTGCCGGCGGACGACCCGGTGCTCAGGGCGGTTGGTATCGCCGACCACCAGGGCAGGATCAAGCCCACCCGGCAGGCAAAGTACCGCCAGGTCGACGAGTTCCTCCGGGTGCTCGAGCCCGCGCTCGACCGGGCGCTGGAGACGGGGCTCGTGCCGCGGCCGACCGACGAGCGTCCGCTGCGCGTCGTCGACCTCGGTTGCGGCAACGCCTACCTGACCTTCGCCGCCGCGAGCTATCTCGCGAACGTCCGCAAGCTCGCCTTGCGGATGACCGGGATCGACCTACGCACACAGGCGCGCGACCGGAACACCAAGCTGGCAACGGAGTTGGGCTTCGGGCATCAGCTGACCTTCGCGGCTTCCAGCATCGCCTCCGCCGAACTCGACGACGCTCCCGATCTCGTTCTGTCCCTGCACGCGTGCGACACCGCGACCGACGACGCGCTGGCCCGGGCGGTGCGATGGGAGGCGCCGCTGATCCTCGCCGCACCCTGCTGCCACCACGACATCCAGGTCCAGCTGAGCCAGGTCGAGACGCCCGAGCCGTACGCAATCATCACCAGGCACGGCATTCTGCGCGAGCGCTTCGCGGACGTGCTGACCGACGCGCTGCGCGCCTCGATCCTGCGCCGGCATGGTTACCGCGTGGAGACGATCCAGTTCGTCGGCAGCGAGCACACGCCCCGCAACATCATGTTGCGCGCCACACGTACCGGAGCGGAGGCGGGTGAGAACATCGGCGAGGAGTACACCGACATGACCAAGCAGTGGAACGTCCGCCCCGCCCTCGCACGCCTGCTGGACGGCTGACGGCGCACGCCGGCGCTAGGCGTTCCATACCTGCTGCAGGCGGTCCTCCATCCACCGGGATTTTCGGCCTGAGTTACGTACGTGTCGGCCAGTCACATCGACGCAGGCGATACACCACGTCGCCGTGCTCGTTGCCTTCAAGTGGATCGGGCCAGTCCAGGTGGAGCGTACGGATGTGCTCGAACCCGAGCTTCTCCAGCACCCTTCGCGAGCCGGTGTTGACGGCCATGGTCGTGGCGCGGATCTCCGCCGTACCCACTTCGGCGAACGCCCGCTGCACCAGCGCGCGGGCGCCCTCGGTAGCGAAGCCGCGGCCCCAGGCCGCCCGCCGCAGCCGATATCCGAGCGAGACTATGGCCGAGGCGTCCTCGAGTGTCCCGAGCGTCCACAGCCCGTCGTCGGCCGGGACCGCGGGATGGAGGCCGAACCAGCCGACGAACTCCCTGTCCGTTCTCGTCTCTGCCGCCCAGTGCCCGAAGCCGGGACATTCGTCGTACTCGGCGAGGAGTTCCGGAAGCACCTGGTCGTCGAGTTCGGAACGCGGGATCGTCGGCAGGCTGATGTGGCCCATGCCCGCCGGGTCGCCGTACAGCCTCCAGAGGTTGTCCGCGTCCGACGGTTCCAACCGCCGCAGCACCAGGCGCTCGGTCGACGCGAGGATGTCCACCACCGCCACGATCGCGTTCGACCATGGTCAACGCAACATCTTTCCGTCGGCGAGTCGAAGGATCATGTCCGTGTGTGACCGAATGGGGCGTATAGCATCGATGCTATGACCTGGGTAGTGTTGAGCTGGAACCAGAGGTACGCGAGTGGTTGGAAGCGCTGTCGAGCGCCCAGTTCTCACGGGCGACGTTCTACGTGGACCTACTCGAGGAGCAGGGGGTGCAGCTGGACGAGCCCTACACGCGCCAGCTGGACGGCAAGCTACGTGAATTGCGGTTCTATCTTGATCGGGACCAGATGCGGATCACGTACTGGATCTCTCCGGGGCGGAGAATCATCCTGCTGACCGTGTTCCGTAAGACACAAACGAGGATCGTGAGATCGAGCGGGCGCGGCGCGCTTTGGCCCAGTGTATCGACCGGGGGCATACGGTCGAGGACGAGGAGGGTGTGCGGTGAGTGGACGAAGCAGCTGGAGAGAGATCCGAGAGCGGCGGATGGCGGAGCCAGGCGCCAGCGAAGCTTATGAGGCAACGCGCCTGGCTTTCGAGCTTGGTGCCGCTGTACGACAGTTGCGGGAGCAGCGCGGCTGGACACAGCGCGAGCTTGCGGAGTCTGCGGGATTGACCCAGTCCGCTGTTGCACGGTTCGAGGCGGGTGGCACGGTGCCGACACTGCCCATCCTCGAGCGGATCGCACACGCGTTGGATCTCGAACTTGCGGTGAGTTTCCAGCCCCGCTCCAGTGCAGCCTGATCGACGGCACCGACTCAGGGGCGCAGGCATCCGGGGCCGAGCAACGCCTTGAGGTCACCGACCAGCGAGGGGCTGGGTGTGACCTGCCAGCGGTCCTCCAGGCGGAGGACGAGCGTCCGGTCGACGGCCCGTAGGTGTAGGTGGACCCGCACGGAGCCGTGGTGCGCTGCGAAGATCTCCTTCAGCCGGTCCACCACGGGCGGCGTGCACCGCTCCCGGGTCAGCGTGATCGCCAGGGGACCGGCGCTGGTCGCCAGGGTGCTCGGGTCGGGCTGGGACAGGTCGGTGGCGATGAGTTGCGGGGTGTCCTCCCGCCGGTCGAGCCGGCCGGAGACGACGGCCAGGCTGTCCTCGGCCAGGTTGGCGCCGACCTGTTGATACGTCGACGGAAAGAGCAGGACGTCGATCCCGGCGGTGAGATCCTCGACGCGGACGACGGCCCACGCGTCGCCGCGCCTGGTGATCTTGCGCTGGATCGCCGTGACCAGGCCGGCGATGGTGACGTTCGCGCCGTCGGGGCGTTCGTCGTCGGCCAGCAGCGGGGCAACCGCGGTGTCGCACAACTTCGCCAGGCCGTGTTCGAGGCCGTTCAGCGGATGGTCGGACACGTAGAGCCCGAGCATGTCGCGTTCGTTGGCGAGCAGAACCCGCTTGTCCCACTCCGCGACGTCGGGGATCGCGAACGGCATCCCGAGTTCGACGCCGCCGTCACCGCCGTCGTCGGCGTCGAAGGAACCGAACAACGAGTGCTGACCCACCGCCTCGGCGCGCTTCTCTCGTACGAAGTGGTCGATCGCCTCCTCATGGCAGGCTGTCAACGCACGCCTGCGGTGACCCAGCGAGTCGAACGCGCCTGCTTTGACCAGTGACTCCACGACCCGCTTGTTGCACACGGGCAGGGGGACCTTGGCAAGGAAGTCGGCGAAGTCGGCGAACCTCCCCTTCTCGCCTCGCGCGGTGACGATCGCCTCGACCACGTTGGCGCCGACGTTGCGTACGGCTGTCAACCCGAACCTGACGTCCTCACCGACCGGGGTGAACGTCGCCTCGGACTCGTTGACGTCGGGTGGCAGCACGGTGATCCCCATGTGCCGGCACTCACCGAGGTAGAGCGCCAACCTGTCCTTTACATCGCCGACCGAGGTGAGGACGGCGGCCATGTACTCCGCGGGGTAGTGGGCCTTGAGATAGGCCGCCCAGTACGCCACCAGCCCGTACGCCGCGGAGTGTGCTTTGTTGAACGCGTAGTCGGAGAACGGCACGAGCACGTCCCACAGTGCGGTGACGGCCTGGGCGGAGAATCCGCGGGAGAGCATGCCGCGTTCGAAGTTGACGAACTCCGCGTCCAGCACCTCCTTCTTCTTCTTGCCCATCGCCTTGCGCAGCAGGTCGGCGTTGCCCAGGCTGTAGCCGGCGAGCTGGCGGGCGATCTCCAGCACCTGCTCCTGGTAGATGATCAGGCCGTACGTCTCACCGAGGATGGGTTCGAGCGCGCCGGCCAGCTCCGGGTGCAGGTAGCTGGTCTCCTGGTGCCCGTTCTTGCGCTGGGCGTAGTTGATGTGGGAGTTCGCGCCCATCGGACCGGGCCGGTAGAGCGCGATGGTGGCCGCGATGTCCTCGAACCGGTCCGGCTTCATCAGCTTCAGCAGCGCGCGCATCGGCCCGCCGTCGAGCTGGAACACCCCGAGGGTGTCACCGCGCGCCAGTAGTTCATACGTCTTCTTGTCGTCGCGCGACTTCCCGAGCGACTCCAGGTCGACGTCCACCCCACGGGCGAGCTTGACGTTGGCGATCGCGTCACCGAGTACGGCGAGGTTGCGCAGCCCGAGGAAGTCCATCTTGACCAGGCCGAGAGACTCACACGCCGGGTAGTCGAACTGCGTGAGGATCGCGCCGTTCTGCTCCCGCTTCATCAGCGGAACGATGTCGATCAGCGGGTCCGACGACATGATGACGCCGGCAGCGTGCATGCCCCACTGGCGTTTGAGCCCCTCGATCCCGGTCGCCTTCTCGACGACGGTCGCGACCTCGGCGTCGGACTCGCACAGCGCGCGGAACTCGCCACCCTCGCCGTAGCGGCTGTGCGACGGGTCGAAGAGCTGCTTGAGCGGGACGTCCTTGCCCATCACCGGTGGCGGCATGGCCTTGGTGATCCGATCACCGGTCGCGAAGGGATGGCCAAGTACGCGGCTGGCGTCCTTGACCGCCTGCTTGGCCTTGATCGTTCCGTACGTGACGATCTGGCAGACGCGGTCGTCGCCGTACTTCTCGGTGACGTAGCGGATGACCTCGCCTCGGCGGCGCTCGTCGAAGTCGACGTCGAAGTCCGGCATCGACTTCCGCTCGGGGTTGAGGAAGCGCTCGAAGATCAGCCCGTGTTCGAGCGGATCCAGGTCGGTGATCCGCATCGCGTACGCGCACATCGACCCCGCGCCCGACCCGCGCACGACGCTGCGGATGCCGCCGTCGGTGGCCCACGTGATGAAGTCGGCGACGACCAGGAAGTACCCCGGGTAACCCTTGCCGATGATCACCTCGGCCTCGAAGTCGGCGCGCGCACGCACGTCGTCCGGGATGCCGGCCGGATATCGGCGCCGCAGACCGGCGCCGACCTCCTTGAGGAACCACGACGTCTCGTCCTCGCCCGCCGGGCACGGGAACCGCGGCATGTACCGGCCCTCGCCCTCGACGAAGGAGATCTCGCACCGCTCGGCGATGTCCAGCGTCGCGTCGCAGGCCTCCGGCAGGTCGCGGAACAACTCCCGCATCTCCGCCGCCGACTTCAGGTAGTAACCGTCGCCCTCGAGCCTGAACCGCTTCGGGTCGGCCAGCGTCGAAGCGGACTGGACGCACAGCAACACCTCGTGCGCTGTGGCGTCCTCGCGCCGGACATAGTGCAGGTCGTTGGTCGCGACCAGGGGCAGGGCGAGATCCTTCGCCAGCCGCAACAGGTCCGCGCGTACGCGCCGCTCGATCGGCAGGCCGTGGTCCATGAGCTCGACGTAGTAGTTGCCGGTGCCGAAGATGTCGCGGAACTCCGCCGCGGACGCCCGCGCCTGGTCGTACTGCCCGAGACGAAGGTACGTCTGCACCTCACCCGACGGGCATCCGGTCGTCGCGATGAGTCCCCTGGCGTAGGTGCGCAGGAGTTCCCGGTCCATTCGCGGCTTGTAGAAGAAGCCCTCGATCGCTGCCCGCGACCCGAGCCGGAACAGGTTGTGCATGCCCTGGTTGTTCTCGGCCAGCAGGGTGAGGTGGGTGTACGCACCGCCGCCGGACACGTCGTCGCCGCCCTTGCCGCCGGCGTCGCCCCATCGCACCCGGGTGCGGTCGCCGCGGTGAGTTTTCGGAGTCAGGTAGGCCTCCAGGCCCACGATCGGTTTGACCGCGGTGCGCTGGGCGACCTTGTAGAACTCGTACGCACCGAAGAGGTAGCCGTGGTCGGTGAGCGCCACCGCCCGCATCTGCTCCTGCTCGCAGGCCGCGAACAGGTCACCGACGCGGGCGGCACCGTCGAGCATGGAGTACTCGGAGTGGACGTGCAGGTGCACGAAGTCGCCGTTTCTCGAACCGGGCATGGGCTCCCCTCAGCCGGACACCAACCTCGCAAGGCCGACGAGGTTACGCCCGTGTGGGGGATCCGACGTCCCGGACACTCCGTCTTCCTGAGGGCTGAGACGATCACGAACCGGTCCCGGCCACACCTCAAGGTCCTAGGCTTTCCGGCACTGGCTGGCCTTGTCGGTGAGGGTCGTGTTGTCCTCCGAGGATCTGACTCGACGGACTGGGCGATGGAGGCGACCGGGCTACCGGGCTACCGGACGCAGGTGCATCTGGAGCGCACCGGATATGCGGTACTCCAGTGGTGCGGCTGAAGTACCCCGGGAACCGGCACGAGCTGCTGCGCAGGCTTCTCGGAGAGCGCTCGGAGATCCTGGAGTGCCTGCGCAGCAGCTCCAGTGCGGTAAATGCTCGAGGTACTGGGCGCACACCACACTGAACCAACTCCAGATGGCGATCCTCGGAAATCAGGAAGAGGTCATCGAACTGTCTTCCCGTTCTGGTGAGAGTCACCTGAACTGAGTTGCCGGAATCAGTACATGTCGAACCTCGGCGGAATTCGAAGGTGCAGGGCGGTCGCAGACGTTCAGCGGCGTTCTACCTTGCCGGCCTTGATGCAGGAAGTGCAGACGTTCAGCCGCTTGGGCTTGCCGTCGACCAAAGCGTGCACGGTCTGGATGTTGGGCTTGAACTGCCGGCGAGAACGACCCTTGACCTTCCGCTTCAACGCGCGGTGTCCCAGCCGGGCAACCTTGTTTCCGAACGCTGGGCGCTTGTCACAGATATCGCACACACCAGCCATGGCGGATCTCCTGAATGGGTCGCCTGAATTCGATGTCGCGTTGTGACGAACATCAGCACGCGATTCGGCGAGCGTAGCCAGGCATCATTTCTCGAGCAACGGAATTACTCGAGCGCATCGAGGAGGGTCTGGCACACCTGGCGCACCGGTGCGCGGTTGACCGCGATCTGCCGTTGGTCGTCGACGTCCACCAGTCCCGCCTCTCGCAGGGCGGCGACCTGACGCGAGACTGTGCTCTGGTGAACGCACTGATCGACCAGGTGCGCACGGCCGGCTGCGAGATCACCATCGAGCCGGCCGACGCGCCGTGGGGCGTACGGGAGGCGGGGTTCCGCGACCCCGACGGCAACGGGTTGTACGTCACCGGCCCCCTGAGCTGACTACCGGACGTCCACGTAGTCGCCGGCCACGGTGACCGCGCCGGTGGTGGCAGTTCCCGGGAAGTACCAACGCCAGGTGCCGTCGGCGGAGGCGGTGACCCTGGTCCACAGACCGCCGCCGGTTCCGCTGATCACGGTCTTGACCGTCTTGTACGTCGTGGTGCCACTCTTGCGGAACTGCAGCGCCACGGTCTGCTTGGTGTAGCCGGCGTAGTGGTGGGTGTCCCAGTTGGCCCGCTTGAGGGTGCCGCTGACGGTGATGGGTGCGCCCTTCTTCACCGGCTCGGGCGAGGCGTTGACGGTGAGGTTGGCGGCCCGCTTCAACGAGAAGTGTCCGATCCGCTCGTCGTACGCGAAGTCGCCGTCGTTGGCGTCCAGCCAAGCGCCGACGTACCACGTGCCCGCGTTCTCGTTGTACAGGTCCACTCGGGGGTCGATGGTGTAGCTGGCTGTGCACGAGGTGGCGCTCTGGCAGCGAGTGCCGTCCTTGAAGAAGTACCCGGCCGGTCCGGTCAGGTCGGTGTCGACAGACGCCAGTCCGGAGTCGTCGCGGCCGCGAACGGTGACCTTGAAGGTCTTGGCGTACGTCGTACCGATGACGACGCTCTTCCCGCCGTTCACCGTCACGCCGGTGATCTCGGTGTCGCCGTAGACCGATGCGTTGGCCGCCGGAGCGGACAGCCCGGCGATCCCGACGGTGGCCGCGGCGGCGGCGAGCATGGCAGCAGCGCGTTTGCGCATCATGTGAGTTCCCCCTGAAGACGAAGCGCGTCTGAGCCTGATCGTTCGGCGGCGCTTCCGGCGAGGTCACTGTAGTCGTTCACAACACCTGGAAACGCCGCCGATCACCACGATCCGGTGCGGCTTTCACGCTTGTTTTACGGAGGAAACCGCTGTTTGACGCTGCCGTCATGGTCTGCGCCGACAGCGGTTCGTCACGTCACGCGCCGGACGCGGCGCGGTCCTCCTGCAGGGTGTGCGCGACCAGGGCGTTCGCGTGGCCGTGGCCGAGCCCGTGCTCGGTCTTGAGCCAGGTGACGAGTTCGGAGTGCTTGGTCAGCTCGGACGTACGAATCAGGCCCTTCCACTCCTCGATCGGCCGACCGTACTTCTTCTCGATCGACGGGAAGTACGACGCCGGGCCCTTCACCGTCGCGGGCGGGTTGGCAGGACTGCTGCTGGTCATTTGTGGTTCTCTGATGTCAACGTGTAGTTGCGGGACGGTGTTTCGTCGAGGTGTTCAGGTAGTCGACGAGGGCGTCTGCCAGTTCCTTGGGATGGCTGAGCATCGCGCAGTGACATCCGGGGAGCTCGTCCGGTGTGATGCCCAGGCGTTCGGGCACCAGCCGGCGGAAGAAGTCGGCGGGGAACAGCCGGTCCTCCCCGAAGAGCACGAACCTCGTCGGTACGTCGGGCCAGGTCGCCAGCGGCCACGGCTGCCGGCTCGCCGCGGGGGACTCGTTGCGCCCGCGCCCCAGCGCCTCCTCGGCAAGCGGGCGTGGCACCCCACCGTAGAAGAGGACGTACGGGTCGTCGCTGCCGGTGAGGCCGCCGTCAAGCTCCGCTTGCTTCGCCGCCGCCTCGGAGTAACCCGTGTTGCTCCACCAGTCGCCGGGAGGCTCGCCGGGGGAGGGCACCATCCCGGCCATCAGCACCAGGAGATCCGCTGAGAGGCGGTCGGCGACGAGTGGGGCGGTGAAGCCGCCGTAGGAGTGGCCGACCACCACCAGATCCTTTCGGTCTCTTCCGTCTCGCCGGCCGCCGGCCGCCGCGACCACTGCGTCGGCGAACGCGTCGAGGTCGGCGGACTCGTCCTCGCACGGCAGGTCGGGAGCGACCGTGTCGTGGCCGCGGGCACGGAGTTCGGCCTCCACCAGATGCCAGGCCCAGCCGACGTCTCCACCGCCGTGGACCAACACGAAGGTCGCCATGTTCGGCAGACCACCTCTCGCTCTCGGCCGGTTGTCGTCCCGGGGTAGACCGACGCCGGCGCCTGAACTCATCGGTCCGGCCAGGGCGAGTGTCGTTCAGTGATCGACGCCCGCGGCCGCGAGGAGGCCCAGCAGTTCGTCCCGGACGGCCGGCGTCACCGCGATGGTCCGCAGGGAGTCCAGGTCGTGTGGGCTGCCGTCGATGTCGACCACCTCTGCACCCGCCTCGCGGGCGATGATCACCCCGGCCGCCATGTCCCACGGCTTGTTGCTGAGCAGGACGCAGGCGTCCAGGCGACCGGCGGCGGTCCACGCCAGGTCGGTGGCCGCCGACCCGAGCATCCGGATGCGTTCGACCCGGTGGGCGAGCCCTTCGACCATCGCCAGCCGGAGTGGGTTCTGCCGCGTGGCCGCCGCGCCCGTGGCGAAGTCGCCGACCGCGACGAAGGCGCGATCCAGGCTGGTTGCCGTACCGCAGTGGATGGGCTCGCCGTTGAGGAACGCACCACCCCCGCGCGCCGCGTGGTAGCGCTCGTCCAGGAACGGCAGGTCGACCACGCCGAGGACCGGGCGCCTGCGGTGGACCAGCCCCAGCGACGTCCCGCACATGGGCACGCCGTGGATGAGGTTGGACGTACCGTCCACCGGGTCCAGCGCCCAGAACGGCCGATCGTCGGCACCTGGGTCGGTGGGGGACAGGTCCGGTCGGCCGCCGTCAGCCGTCCCGGAACCCTCCTCCTCGCCGAGGAAGCCGAACTCCGGAGTGCGTTCGCGGAGGTACGCCCGAAGCTCGCGTTCGACCGTGAAGTCGAGGTTGGAGGCGAAGTCCCGGTCGCTCTTCTGCGTCACCGAGGTGAGGGACACACCGGACTCGCCGCGCAGCGTTCGGCGGCTGATGTCGGCGGCGCCGAGGGCGACGTGCAGGAGTTCGTCCAGGTCCACCCCGACCACTGCTGCCTCCTGTCGATCGCTCGCACGGCGCGGATGAGTGCGCCGACGCCGGTGAGGTTACGCGAGGCGCCTCGAGCGGCGTGGACCCGCTTCGCCGGCGATCCGGTCCGGCCCAGTTTCTCGTAGCGCCGTCCGGCCGGGCGGGAGGCGCGCGGATCAGCCGGGGTCGACGATCTCCGGTGCGTAGATCGTCCCGAGGGGCTCTGGACCTACGTACTGCTGGCAGTTGCACTGCCGCGCTTCGTACTTCACCGGCAGGCGGTCGGCGTCCCAGGCGACCGGGGTCTGCACCTCCTCGTGGCACTTCCCGGTGGACCGGTCGTGCTTGGCGAGGTGGTGGGTGCAGCCGCAGATGGGCTGAGGCGGCTGGTTGGCCGCCTGCTGGCGAGCGTACGGCGGGTGGTCTCCTGCTCGAGTTCGAGCCGGCGCTTGTGGCGCGTCTTCAGCGCCTTGCGCGTGGTCTCGACCATCCAGCTGGCGCCGCCGAGCCAGATGAAGATGAGCAGGATCCACATCCAGCCGCTCATGGCGTTCCCCCAAGGTCGTACGCCGCCCAAGCATCGCACCCGCCGTCGTACGGCGGCAACACGAAGCGGGCGGGAGGGGCTCCTGATCGCAGCCGGTGGCCGAGATGGCCAACCCGGATGAACGCCGGTGCCCGGACGTCGCCTCGGTGGTCCAGGGCGTGGTCGCGGTCTGCCACGGAACGATCAGCGGAGACCAGTGGGCCGTGATCGTGTACTTCGAGGACGCGCAGGGCCACTACACCCTCGTCCCCGTCTAGTCCGTGCCCGCGGCCACCCCCTGGGCCGGGCCGAGGGCGCTCAGGAGTTGGCGACGAACTTGCTCAGGCCGTCGAGCAACATGGTGCTGCCCTGTTCGGCCATGTCGCGCTCCTCCTTGGTGTCGCTGGTCTGGGACACCGTGATCTCCGAACGCTCACCGAGGTCGGTGAAGTCCGCCGACATCGCCACCGGCTCCGGCCGGCCGGGCACGTTCATGCCGAGGACGAGGCGCCGCTTGTCGGCGACCTCGAGGTAGGTCCCCCCGAGTGGGAACTCACCGCCCGGTGTGACCATGGTCGCCTTCCAGGTGCCGCCGGGCCGGACGTGCATCTCGACCGAGCCGGGAACCGCGTTCGCCCACTGGGCGTACTGCTCGGGGTTCGTCCACGCCTCCCACACCTTGGCGACCGGTGCGTCGAGCGTGCGGGTGAGCGTGTAGGTGTAGCCGTTCTCAGCCATCGTGACTCTCCTTCTGTGCATCGGTGTGTGTGCATCGGTTTGTGCGCATCGGCCCTGGGCGAATCGGCTCTGGGCGCCGGTCCGCCGGCGACGCGGCGGTGCCTTCTTCTCGTACGGTCGGCTCCCCCGCGGCCGACCGGGCACCATCGTCGGCCGGCCGGCGTGGCCCGGGCATCCGTGGTCAGTACGGATCCACCACGGACTCGCCACGGATTCACCACGTGGCCGCCACGGGCCGACCGGCGGATACGGTGCACTCGTGGGGGAGGCGACGACCGGCGCGGCCTCGGTCTCGGAGCGGGAGGCCGAGGTGCTCGGCCTGCTGCGCGCCCGCCTGTCCAACGCCGCGATCGCCGGCCGGCTGCACATCTCGGTCCGCACCGTGGAAAGCCACGTGTCCTCCCTGCTGCGCAAGTACGCCGTACCCGACCGGGCGGCCCTGGCCGCGATCGCCGGCCCGGCGGAGGACGGCACCGACCGCATCGACGGTCTCGCCTCCGCCGCAGCCGCCGGGTCGTCCCCTGCCCAGATCCTCGGCCTGCCCGTACCCCGAACTCCCTTCATCGGCCGAGTGAGCGAACGGGACGCGATCCTGGCCGCCCTGCGGACCGAGCGCCTGGTGACACTGCTCGGCCCGGGCGGGGTCGGCAAGACCCGCTTGGCGGCGAGCGCGGCGTGGGTGGCGGGTCCGGCGTTCCCGTCCGGCGGTGCCTTCGTCGACCTGGTGCCCGCGGGAGCGGAGTTCGTCACCCAGGCCGTCGCGGCGGCCCTCGGCGTCACCGAGTCGGGCCGGCAGACCCTGGCCGAGGGGATCGTCCACCGCTTCGGGGCGGGGCGCTCGCTCCTGGTGCTGGACAACTGTGAGCACCTGGTGGACGCCGTCGCCGCGTTCGCCGACCGGATGCTGTCCGGCTGCCCCGGACTGACCATCCTCGCCACGAGCAGGGAACGCCTGGCCGTGCCCGGGGAGCGGGTCCTGCCGGTGGCTCCACTGCCGCTCGGGTCACACGCGGAGGAGCTGTTCCGGGTGCGCGCGGCCGCGGTCGATCCCGATGTCGTGCTGGACGCCGCCGTCGTGGGAGAGGTGTGCCGGCGGCTGGACGGGATGCCGCTGGCCATTGAGTTGGCCGCGGCCCGGCTGCCTGCGCTGGGTGGCGAGGGGCTTCGGGCCGGTCTGGACGACGCGCTCCGGCTGGTCTCCGGCGGCCGGGGTGCTCACGTACGCCACCGCTCGCTTCGCGACGTGATCAGCTGGAGCTACGGGCTCCTGGACCATGAGGAGCGCGGGTTGTTCCGGCGGCTGGCGGTGTTCGCCGGGCCGTTCGACCTGGCCGCGGCGGCGGCGATGCTTCCCGGGGGCGAAGCGAGCGCGGCGGCCGACCTGCTCGGCCGGCTGGTGGAGAAGAGCATGGTCGTACGGCAGCGCGGTGCTCGGGGCAGCTGGCGACTGCTGGAGACGGTCCGAACGTTTGCCGAGGACGAACTCCGGGCTAGCGGAGAGCTGAACGACGTGCGCGCCCGGCACCTGGAGTGGGCGGCCGGCACCGCCGCCGAGCTGGACCGGCGCCGGGTCGCGGCCGGGTCGTGGCGGGACGACTTCGACCTGGTGGTCGACGATCTGCGGGCCGCCGTGTCGCACGCCTGGGCGGACCGGTCGCGTGCGTCCACGGCCGCGCGGGCAGGCAGAGGCGCCCACCGGCTGGCCCGGTCGCTTGCCGCGCTCAGTTACGCCCGCAGGTTCGTCAGCGAGGCCACTCTGCACTTCCGGCAGGCGGCCGACCTCGCTCCCGCACCGGGTGCGGCCGCCCACGACCTGCGCAGCGCGGCCGAGACCACGCTGGCCGGCCTCAACCCTGGCACCGAGGCGTTCGACCTGCTCGTCGCCGCCGCGGACCGGGCGGGTGAGGCGGGCGAGCCGGAGACCCGGGCGAGGCTGCTGGCCAGGGCCGTGGAGGCGGCCTGCCGGTTCAACGCCGACCCGACGGCGGTTCCCCGCGAGCGCCTGGCCCGGATGCTGGCGGACGCGCGCGCCTGCGCCGACCCCGGCGACGCGGTGACGGCGGCCGCGCTGGCGGCCGCGGCCGCGTGGGCGGGTGGATACACCTGGCGGGCGCCCGACTCCGAGACGGCGCGGCTCGCTGTGGGAGCGGCCCGCGTCGCCGGCGATCCGGTCCTGATCAGCGCCTGCCTGGACGCGGTGAGCGCGGCGGCCGTCCGGGCCGGCAGGCTGCGCGAGGCACACCTCGTGTCGGGGGAGCGGCTCCCGCTGGTGGCCGCGATGGCACGGGACGACCCGGCGGCGGGCGCGGAGATCGCCGACGCGCTGCACATGGCGGTGACGTACGCCGTCGCGGCCGGCGACCTGCCCGCGGCCCGACCCGCGGCGGTCCGGTTGCATGCCGACGAACTCGTCGGCCACCACCCGTACGCCTCCGCCGGAAAGCTGGTCACCGTGCTGGCGTTGGGTGGCGCGTTCGAGGAGGTGCTCGACCACGCCGAGGACATGTGGGAGGGCTGGTTGCGCGCGGGGCGGCCGGTGGCGACGGCGCTGGCGCCGGCCGTTCTCTCGGTGGCCCTCGTCCACGGCCTGCGTGGTGACGAGGACGGGTTCGCGGACTGGCGGATGCGGGCGCGGCAGGTCAGCGGGGCGGCCGACCCGGCCGGCCTGAACGAGGCACCCGGCGTCGCGTCGTTCGCCGCCTTCGTCGACGCGCGGGTGGCGGTGCACACCGGACGCCTGGCCGACGCGGCGGAGGTGGTCCTGCGGGCGTTCGCCGACTATCCGCTGAGCCGGCACGAGGCGTACGCCCATGCGGCCGGCGCGGAGCTGGCGGTGGTGGCGGAGCTGCCGGACGCAGCCGGCCGGCTGGCCGAGGCGGCGATCTGGGCGGGGCAGAACGAGTGGGCGGCGGCGTGTCTGGCCCGTGCGCGGGGGCGAGCCTTCGGGGACGCCGCCCTGCTCGCCGAGTCGGCCGCCGGATGGGAGCGCATCGGCGCCGCGTACGAACTCAGGTCGACCCGCGAGCTGATCGCTGCCACCTGATCGACGCGGCGACCTGATCGACGCGGCGCGGTCGGTCAGACCTTCGCACGGACGGGCGCCGCCAGGAACGCATGGACCATGCTCGTCAGCCACTCGGCGCGCTCCATCAGCGCGAGATGGCCGGTGCCCGGAAGGACGGCGAGCTGGGAGTTGGGCAGCCCGGCGACGTCACCGGCCACCCCGCCGCCGAGCAGCCGGAACATCGACAGCGCGTGCTCGGGACGTACGACGTCGGAGTCGCCCACGACGATCAGCGCCGGCGCCTTGATGGCCGCCACCGCTTCCTCCGGCCAGCCGACGAACTCCAGGTTGAGCCGCTTGACGCGTTCGATCAGCACCGGCCAGTCCTGCGGACGGGGCGCGGTGCGCAGGTAGTCCTCCTTCAACGGGCTGCCCGCGAGGTGTTCGGGGGAGAGCGCGGCCATGTCCTCCACCACGCCGGGGTGGAAGCCGTCCCGGTCGTAGGCAGGGGTGGCGAGGACCAGTTTGCGGGCGAGCTCGGGGTGGCGGATGGCGAGGCAGACGGCGATGCCGCTGCCCATGCCGAAGCCGAGGATGTCGGCGTCGCTGACCGACACGTGGCGCAGCACGGCCGCGGTGTCGTCGGCCAACTGCTCGTAGCTCAGTGGGCGCTCGATGTCGCCGGTGTGGCCGTGTGACTGCTGTTCGACGGCGACGACCCGGTGGTCGCGGGCCAGCAACGGCAGGATCGCGCCGAACGACGTGCCGATCGTGGCGAGCGCACCGTGCAGCAACACGAGCGGGCGGCCCTCGCCGTGCACCTCGTAGTACATGTCCAGGCCGTTCACCGGCACGTAGCCACTCGTGCCGGCCGCCGACGGTGTGCCCGATCCGCGCGGTGGCGTGGTCGGCCCCGTTGTCGGCTCCGTGGTCGTGGAGTTGGTCATGATGGTGCCTCCCCTGCCCGCGGCTCCAGGCTTGTCTTCCCGGTCCGCGCGGGGTCCGACCATGGATTCGGTGAGAACCCGGGAGAAATAGTCGGTCGGCGGGAGATTCGGGCGTGATCGACCGGAGGTCCGATGGGGGTCCGATGGATCAGCCGAGGTCAGACGGCGTTGACGCCGCCCCAGTAGCGGGGGTCGTCGCGGCGGCTGGGGAAGGGCTCCGGCGGGTCGGTTTCGGCAGTCTCGACCCACTCCGTCGGCGAGACGCGCTCGGGCAGTTCACCGAAACGGACGTACCGGAGGAACGCCAGCTCCTCGTCGGTGAAACGTTCCCGGGGGCCGGTGGTGTCGGTCATGTTCCGACCTCCTCTGGGGCGCGTGAACGGTGCCTGCCTCCATTGTGCGCCCGGACGGGTCACCGGCCGTGGAGTTCGACGATCTCGCCTGCTCTCGGCCGGCGGATCTCGGTGCCCGCCCGCTCGGCCTCCATGGCGAGAACGTCGTCCAGCACGCTCAGGCCCCACTCGTTGAGCAGCCCGTCGTGGATGGCGTACGCCCGCCGCGGCGCGACCTCGCGCAGATAGCCGATCATGGCGGGGACGGTCAGCCACGGCGCCTGTCCCGGTAGCAACAGCGTGGGTACGTCCACCACCGTCAGCGCGTCGCCCGGATGGAAGACCTCCCCGTCGACCAGGAAGCCGACGTTGTCCACCGGCGGCATGTCCGGATGGCTGACGTGATGCTTGCGGCCCACCACCGACACCTCGAACCCCGCGACGGTGAAGCGGTCGCCGTCGTTCACCACCTGCACCCGTTCGCCGAGCCCCGTCAGGTGCCGGGCCACGCCCGGGCAGGTGTAGACGGGCAGCTCCGACTCAGCCAGCCGGTCGGCGTCGAAGTGGTCGAGGTGTTCGTGGGTGACGAGGACGGCATCGGCTCGGTTCAGCGCCTCGGCCTCCGGCGTCATCACCCCCGGGTCGACGACGATCGACCGGCCGCCCTTCTCCAGGCGTACGCACGCGTGGCCGAACTTCGTCAGCTTCATGAGGGCCATGCTGGCATGAGCCGCCCGTCCGCAGGGCGGGGCCGCGATCGGGTTCAACACCTCGGGTGGTGACAGTGGTGACAGTGGTGACAGTGTCGAGGCGGCCCGGCGCCGGCTGTGACGTCGGCGCGGGCGAGCACGCGTGACAGGAAGCGGTCGAACGGCAGGCCGAGTCCCTGGGTGAGCAGGGGGTCCGGGCCGCCGTGGTACGCCAGCAGCCGGGACCGCTCGCTCTCCAGCAGGCCACGCAGGCGTTCGGCCAACTCCGGGCCGTCCCCGGACAGGTCGCGCGTCTCGCCCGGGTCCGCGCGCAGGTCGAACACCGACGAGTCCGGGCGGCGCGGGCGACCGTAGAAGTCCGGCAGCGGCGTGCCGTCGGCGAGCGCGGTGACCGGCTGGATCAGCTTGTGGTCGGGTGTACGCACCGACACCGACGCCTGCCGGGTGGATTCCACGGTCAGCACGTGCTCGCGGCCGGGTGCGGCGGGATCGGTCAGCACGGAGCGCAGGCTGGTCCCGGTCAGCGGGTACGCCGGCAACGGGATGTCGCCCAGATCGCACAGTGTCGGCAGCAGGTCCTCGTGTGAGACGAGGGCGCCGCGCCTGCCCGGTGCGAGGCCGGGCACGCGCATCATCAGGACAGTGCGGGTCACCGCGTCGTACAGCCCGTGGTGGTCGAAGTGGAAGTCGCCCTCGCCGAAGCACTCGCCGTGGTCGGACAGGACGACGAACACCGTGTCGTCCCACAGGCCCAGGCCGGTGAGCCCCTCGACCAGCCGGGTCACCTGCGCGTCGACCTGGCTTATCTCCCCGTCGTACTGCGCGACGACGTAGGCGTAGTCGTCCGGGTGCCGCAGCTTCATGTCGGCGAGGAACGCGTCGTAGTAGTCCGGCGACAGCGCCCGGACGTCGGTGAGGTCGAACGGCCCGGACCCCGGCTCGTAGTGGAGGGTGTCGTACGGCGGCCGCGGGCCGTATGGCGTGTGCGGGTCCCAGTAGTGCACGAACAGCAGCAGCGGGTCGTCCCCGGGTGCGTCGGTGGCGTCGGCGGCCAGCGAGAGCGCCGCGTCGGTGATCCGCGCGCTCTGGTCGCCGAAGGGCGTGTAGACGAAGCCGGAGTACTGCTCGAACCCGCGGGCGAACCAGCTGCCCCGGCCCGATCCCTGCACGACGAGGTTGTCGCACGCCGCGGTGTGGTAGCCCGCCTCCTGGGCGAGCTGCGGCAGGGTGGCGATCCGCCCACCCATCCGGTGCCGCGCCGGGTGGGTGACGACCTGGTGCACGAGGGGGTGCAGCCCGGTGAGCAGCGTGGTGAACGCGGGTGTGGTGGGGATGCCCGCCGCGCAGAACGCGTCGAAGACCACGCTCCGCGCGGCGAGCGCGTCCAGACCCGGAGACGTCGGATGCCGGTAGCCGTAGCACCCCAGATGGTCCGGCCGCAGCGTGTCGATCCCCACCACGACGATGTGCGGACGCCTTCGCACGTTGGGTTCTGCTCCGTTCCGCTTGTACGGGCTCAGCGGCCGGCGTTGAGTTCGCTCGGGTCGGGGATGTTCGCCGCGCCGCCCGCGGAGCCGACGCGTTCGCGCAACGGCGTCGCGCCGGCGCCGACCACCTCCTCCGGCTTCGGCTGACCGATCGCCGACGCGCAGGCACCCTGCTCGGCCACCGGGTCCCGGGTCTTCCCGGTCTCGGCCAGCCGCCGGGACAGCCACGCGTCCAGTCGGTCCGACAGCTCCTTCACCACGGCGGGTTCGCTCTCGGCGAGGTTGTTCTGCTCACCGGGGTCGGCCTGCAGGTCGTACAACTCGACCATCGGCCGGCCGTGCGGGTCCGGCTCGATCGCCCGGATGAACTTCCACCGGTCGGTACGCAAGCCCCGCTTGACTTCCCAGGTCGCCTCGGACAGGTACACCGTGTCGTAGTTGCCGTCGCGTACGCCGGACAGCACGGGGAACAGGCTGAGGCCCTCCATGTGCTCCCGCTGCGGGATGCCCGCGGCGTCGAGCAGCGTCTGCGCGACGTCGAGGTTCTGCACCAGGCCGGGTATCCGTTTGCCCGCGGGTAGCGTTCCCGGCCAGGAGATGATCAGCGGGATGTGGACGTTGCCCTCGTACAGCCCGTGGTGGTCGAAGTAGCCGAGCTGCTCGTTGAGCACCTCACCGTGGTCGGCGGTGATCACCACGATGGTGTCCTCGCGGACGCGCTCGAGCGCCTCGAAGACCCGGGCGAGGTGCTCGTCCATGTAGCGGATCTCGCCGTCGTAGAGATCGATCACGTGCTGGGCGTCGGTGACACCGGGCATCCAGTCGTGGAAGTACCACTTGAACGGCTCCCAGCTCCACGCCTCGTCCATGCTGTGGTTGTCCGGGTCGTACGGGTCCCGGCCGCTGTCGGTGTAGAGGTCCTCGTAACCGGGCGGCGGGAGGTAGGGCGTGTGCGGGTCCCAGTAGTGCAGGAAGCAGAAGAACGGCCGCTCGTCCGCGACTAGGTCCTCCAGCACCGGCAGCGCGAGGTTCGTCACCGTCTCGGCCTTGCGCAGCACCGTCGGGTCCGAGCGGTCCCACTGGTACTGCTCGTAGCGTTCGTAGCCGCGGGTGAAGTGCCGGCCCATGTTGTCCACCGCGGCCGTGGCGTAGCCGTTGTCCCGCAGGATCTCCGGCAGCAGGCGTACGCCGTCGGCGACCGGCACGCCACCGCCGATGTTGACGATGTCGTGGGTGATCGCCTCCTTGCCGGAGAACAGCGTGGTGAAGCTCGGGTGGGTCGGGATGTTGGGCGCGATGCAGCGTTCGAACACCACGCCCTGGGAGGCGAACGCGTCGATGTTCGGGCTGGTGTCGCGGGCGTAGCCGTAGCAGCCGAGGTGGTCCGCGCGCTGGGTGTCCAGCGCGATCACGACGATGTTCGGCGGCCTGCGCGCTCCTTCGGGCGGGGTGCCCTCCGCGGCCGTCATCCGTTCACCTCCTCGATGGTGCCGTTCTCGAACGACCGGATCGCCGCCTCGATGACCTCCTGCGCGGCCAGGCCGTCCTCACCGGAGGCGTCCAGCGGACCACCGGCTGCGACCTGCGAGACGAACGCGTTGATCCGGTTGCGGAACGTCTCGTTGAAGTTGCCCATCCCGCCCATGATGGAGTTCTCCACCACCAGCTTCTCCGGCGACGTACGCGGGAAGAACTCCAGCTTCTGGTAGACGTTCTCGATCACCATCCGGCCGGCGCTGCCGCCGACCTCGCACCGCTCGATCGGGTGCAGACCGCTGGCGTCGTAGCTGCCGGTGAGGTGACCGACCGCGCCGCTGGCGAACTGCACGTTGACCGAGGCGTTGGACCAGATCTGGCGGCCCGGGCCCTTGTGGCAGAACGCCTGCACCTTCGAGATCGGCCCGCCGAAGTAGCGCATCACGTCGATCGAGTGCGGGTGCAGTGCCCGCAGGTGGAACCACGGCGAGCTCTCGTTCGGGTTGTTGATCCACAGTGCCATGTTCAGGAACAGCACCTCGCCGAGCGTGCCGTCCTCCTGCAGCTTCTTGGCGCGCTCTGCCGCCGGGGTGAACCGGTGGTTGAGGTTGACGCCCATGAGGACGCCACGCTCCTTCGCCGCCCGTACCATCTCCCGGGCGTGCTCGATGTTGTTGGAGATCGGCTTCTCCACCAGCACGTGCACACCGGCCTCGATCGCCTGCATCGTCGGCTCGTAATGGTGGCCGCCGTTCTCCGGTCCGGCGGTGGCGATGCTCACCGCGTCCGGGCGTTCGGCGGCGAGCATCTCACCGAGGTCGTGATATGCCGGTACGCCGTACGTCTTGGCCACCGGGTCGACCCGGCCGGCGTCGATGTCGCACAGGGCGACCAGCTCGGCGTCGGGGTTCTCCGAGTAGTAGCGGGAGTGCGTCTTGCCGATGTTGCCCAGGCCGACGACTGCGACACGCAACATGGTGCTCCTTTGTCGAGGGGGTACGAGCGGAGTCGGGTCCGGCCGGGTCAGCCGAGCTCCTGCAGGCAGCGGTTGAGGTAGCCGCGGGTCTCGGCCGCGATCGAGGTGGCCTGCGGCAGGGTGTACGACGCGGCGCCGATCACCTCGAGGTTGAGCGGTCCGGCGTACCCCACGTCCTTCAGCGCGCGCAGCGTCGCCGGGATGTCGACGGTGCCGCGGCCGGGCACCTGGGTGGGCGGCGGGCCGACCTGGCGTTCGCGGGAGGCGCAGTCGCGGAAGTGGCTGGTGATGATCCGCGGACCCCACTGGCGGGCGACGTCGTCGGGGTCCTCGTCGGCGCGGTAGAGGTGGCTCGGGTCGAAGTTCAGCCCCAGCGCCGGGTGGTCCACCTCGGCGGTGAGCCGCAGCGCGGTCGCCGCGTCGAAGATGGCCTGCCCCACGTGTGGCTTCACCGCGAGCCGGCAGCCGTGGTCGCGGGCGACGTCGGCCAGCCGGACGACGTTCGCGATCGCCTCCTTGGTGGACTCCTCGTCGCCTGACTTCCCGCCCGACCCGACGTTGACGATGTCGATGCCGATGGCGGCTGCGAGCTCGCAGACCCGGGCCAGGCGTTCGGGGTCGGTGGTGGCGGCCTCGACGGCGGTGGCGATGAGCCCGGCCGCCTCGACTCGCTTCCCGACCTCCTCCGCGCCGCGGGTGCCCTGGTCGACGGAGAGGTGCTCGCACATGCCCTTGATCGCGGCGAGCTCGACGTACTCGTAACCGGCGAAGGCGATCTGGTCGAGCGCCTCCTGCACGTCGAATCCGGCGAACAGCACCGTGTTGCATCCGAGCTTCACAGGTCACCTTCTTCTTGTCGTCGTGTCTTGGTCAAGCAGGTCCTCAACAAGTCCTCAGCAGATCCGGTCCTTCTGCCAGCGGATCGACTCGTCCCACTCGCTGCGCCGCAGGTCCAGGTCGCGCCAGTACCATCGGACGTCGTCCCGTGGGTCCTGCGGGTCCGGCCACTCCGCGTACACCTCTTCCCAGTCGAGCACGTCGCAGTGCACCCGCAGCGATCCCTCGTGCAGCGGGTCGGCAGCCGGTTGGTAGCGGTAGTCGCAGGACAGCCGCACCCGGTCGCCGGCCGCGTGCGGCAACGCCCGGTGGACGGTGTGGCTGGAGAAGGTCAGTACGTCGCCGGCGGTGAAGTCGCCCTGCGCCCATGCCAGGTCGAGGTCGCACAGGTACGCCTCGAGGCCACCGGCGCCCTCGGCGGCGTGGTAGGACATCAGGCCCTCGCGGTGCGAGCCGTCCAGCACGGACAGGCCGCCGAGCTCGCGCGGGCAGTCGCCGAGCGGGAACCACGCGGTCCACACCCGCGGCGTTCCCTGGATGTGGATGAAGTCCTGGTGAGGTGGCGTCGGCCGGGTGCCGCCGCCCGGGATCACGACGCGGGCGATGTTGCGCGGATGGGGGAGTACGTCCGCCCCGAACAGGTCCCGGTAGACCGCGAGCAGCCGGGGATGGTGGGCGAGTTCGTGGAACTGCCGTACCCGCTGGACGTCGGCGTAGGCGGCCCGGGTGATGCCCACGCCGCAGAACGCCGTCTCCTCGCGCGGCACCCGGTCGAACGCCGCGACGTCGGCGATGCCGTCCGAGACCGGCGTTCCGTCGACCAGCCAGCCGTACCGGCGGACAATCTGCAGAAACCGCCGGCGCAGGTCGAGCACGTCGTCGACCGGCAGCAGCCCGCGGAAGAACAGATAGCCGTGCTCGTCCGCGCGGGCCCGCAGCGCGGCGGGATCGCCGAGGAGGGCGGAGGAGTCGAGGAAGTCCGCGGTGCGTACCGCCGTGGCCGGTGTGGCCGAAGGTGTGACCTGCGGTGTCTTCGGCGGTGTGGTCGGAGGTGTGGCCCGAGATGTGCTCGGCGGTGTGGTCATGGTCGCTCCCGAGTGCGCGTTCGCTCCCGATCGGCCGATGTGACCAGCCCACCACGGACCCGGGGCCGCACGACATGGTCTGGGCTGTCGAAGACTGGAGGATCCACGCATGACAGGTCCGTTGCCGGACGTGGCGCCGCGGGCAGCTTCGGGAACCACCGCGGCGACCGAACCGGCACGGGCTCCGAAGCCGCTGGTTCAGCCCTTCGTCCCGGCACCGCTCACGTCGGTGGCGCCGGCTCCTTTCCCGGCACTGCTGCAGGCCAACGCCGTGCAGTTCGGCCCCGGTGAACGTTTCGGCTTTCCCCGGGTGGAGTCGCGGATGGTGACCTGGTGCCGAGCCGGCCGCGGCGAGGCGCGGGTCAACGGTGTGCGCTGCTCGCTGGAGCCGGGCGTCCTGCTCGTCCTCCCGTGGGGCCACCGGATCCACTACACGGCGGCGGAGGTCGATCCGTTCCTGCTGGTCGGTGTGCACCTCGTGCCCCGGCACGAGGAGGGTTTCCCGCTGGAGCCGACGGTCCCGCACGACGCGAACCACCGGTACGCCGGCTGCCGGTGGCGGCGCGACGGCGAACCGGACCTGGGCACGCAGGTGGTGGCCACGACCGCCGACGCGGCACCCGGGCTGGCCCAGCTGAGTGCGTACGCGGTGGAGGTGTGGCGACGGGGTACGCCGTCGGAGGCGTCGATCCGGGCGCTCGGAACGATGATGGTCGACGAGCTCACCGGGCTTGCGTGCCAGCTCGCCGCCCGCACCGGCGACCAGGCGGGGTACGCGGGACCGGCCGGGTTCGGAGGCCGGCCCGCCACCTGCGTGGTGCCGGACGAGGTGCGTCGCGTCCTGGCGTACGTCGAACACCATCTGGCCGACCGGCTCACCGTGGCCGGGCTGGCCGAGGTCGCCGGCTGCAGCGGCGCGACGTTGAGCCGGAGGTTCGACACCTACCTGCACCGGTCGCCGATGGGATGGGTGCTCGACCAGCGGATCGAGCGTGCCCGCGGACTGCTGCGCACCACGCCGCTGACGGTGGCGCAGGTTGCCCGGCGGTGCGGGTTCGCCGACGCGAACTACTTCTCCCGGATCTTCCGCGACCGCACCGGCCGCCCGCCCACCTCATGGCGCCGCCGCGAGCGCCTGCTCTGACGTACGTCCGGTAGGCCTTCGGCACGCTGGCCATCGTGGCCGAGCTTAGCCCGCACGAGCCGGCCGGCGTTCTGGGAGAAGATCACCCACAGCCCGCCGAACACGGAGAAGAGCAGGTCGTACTGATAGATCCGTTTCCGCCGAGGGGATCGCCCATCCGGCCGCCGACCAGCGCGGCCGCGCCGTACGACGCGGCGTTGGTTCGGACGAACGTGATCCGAGCGTGTCGTGCCGCCAACCGTCCGCGTCCGAACTCTCGACCCGTTGACCGGGCCCGGCCACCTGGCCGGGAGTCCGAACTCTCGACCCGTTGACCGGGCCCGGCCACCTGGCCGGGCGGTCACGGATATGCTCGCCCCGAACCTGCCCGCGACGCCTGAGGAGTACCCCAGTGATCGCGTCTGTGAA
Organism: Actinopolymorpha sp. NPDC004070; assembly: GCF_040610475.1. NCBI lineage: Bacteria > Bacillati > Actinomycetota > Actinomycetes > Propionibacteriales > Actinopolymorphaceae > Actinopolymorpha > Actinopolymorpha sp. NPDC004070. The sequence continues at coordinate 119,421 of NZ_JBEXMJ010000017.1, forward strand.
GCCGGCCGCCGTCATCGTGCTCGCCGCCGGCGAGGGCAAGCGGATGAAGTCCCGGACTCCCAAGATGCTCCACCAGCTCGGTGGCCGCACCCTGCTCGCGCACGCGGCCGGTGCCGGCCGCTCGCTGGAGCCCGAGCACCTCGTCGTGGTCGTCGGGCACGCCCGCGAAGAGGTCGCCGCCCACCTGGAGACCCTCGACCCGGGCGCCCAGCCGGTCGTCCAGGCCGAACAACGCGGCACCGGTCACGCCGTCCGCACCGCCCTGGAGGCCCTTCCCCCGCTGCGCGGCACCGTCGTGGTGACCAACGGCGACGTCCCGTTGCTGCGCCCCGGGACCCTGCGTGCCCTGCTCGCCACCCACGAGGAGCAGGGATCCGCCGCGACCGTGCTGACCGCGCAGGTCGCCGACCCCACCGGCTACGGCCGGATCGTGCGCGGACCCGACGGCGCCGTACGCGGCATCGTCGAACACCGCGACGCCACCCCTGCCCAGCAGGCGATCGCCGAGATCAACTCCGGGATGTTCGCCTTCGACGCCGCCCGGCTGGCCGACGCGCTCGGCCGGCTCGACGCCGACAACAGCCAGGGTGAGGAGTACCTCACCGACGTCCTCGCGATCCTTTCCGGTGACGGGCACCGGGTGGGCGCGTTCGTCGCCGAGGACGAGGCGGAGATCCTCGGCGTCAACGACCGGGTGCAGCTCGCCCAGCTCGGCCGGGTGCTCAACGACCGGATCCTCACCGAGTGGATGCGGGCGGGCGTCACGGTCCTCGACCCCGCCACCACCTGGGTGGAGGAGACCGTACGCCTCGAACCCGACGTCACGCTGCACCCCCAGACCCAGCTCCGGGGCGCGACCAGCGTCGCGTCCGGCGCCGAGGTCGGCCCGGACACCACGCTGACCGACGTCACCGTCGGCCCGGACGCCAGGGTTGTCCGCACCCACGGCGAGCGCGCGGTCGTCCGCGCCGGCGCCAGTGTGGGCCCGTACGCCTACCTGCGGCCCGGCACCGACCTGGGCGAGTCCGGCAAGATCGGGACCTTCGTGGAGACGAAGAACGCCGAGATCGGGCCGGGCGCCAAGGTGCCGCACCTCACCTACGTCGGCGACGCCACCATCGGTGAGGGCACCAACATCGGCGCCGGGACGATCTTCGCCAACTACGACGGAGTGCACAAACACCACACCGACGTCGGGCGGCACTCCTTCGTGGGCAGCGACTCCGTGCTGGTCGCACCCCGGCAGATCGGTGACGGTGCCTACGTCGCCGCCGGGTCCACGGTGGTCAAGGACGTCGGGCCCGGCGAGCTGGCGGTCGCCCGGGGCCAGCAACGCAACATCGGCGGCTGGGTCGCCCGCAAGCGTGCCGGCACCCGCACGGCCGAGGCGGCCGAGGCCGCCCAGTCGGCGGAGGCCACGGGGTCCGATACACCGTCCGGGCGGGAGAGGACGGGGGAGACCCGTGCACCACGGGCGAACGGGACGAGAGACACTGGCGATGTCGATGACGCGCCGAAGAGGAGTGAGCAGTGACCGGGATGAAACTCACCACCCAGAAGAACCTCATGCTCTTCTCGGGTCGGGCTCATCCCGGGCTGGCCGACGAGGTCGCCGAACTCCTCGAGGTCGACCTCGTGCCGACCACCTCGTACAACTTCGCCAACGGTGAGACGTACGTCCGGTTCGAGGAGTCCGTCCGCGGTTGCGACGCCTTCGTGATCCAGAGCCACCCGGCTCCGATCAACGAGTGGATCATGGAACAGCTGATCATGGTCGACGCGCTGAAGCGGGCCTCTGCCAAACGGATCACCGTGGTGACGCCGTTCTACGGGTACGCCCGGCAGGACAAGAAGCACCGCGGCCGGGAGCCGATCTCGGCCCGCCTGATGGCCGACCTGCTCAGCACCGCGGGTGCGGACCGGCTGATGGCGGTCGACCTGCACACCGCGCAGACGCAGGGCTTCTTCGACGGACCGGTCGACCACCTGTTCGCCCTGCCTGTGCTGGCGAGCTACATCGAGACCCGCGTGGACACCTCCCGGGTCACCGTCGTCGCGCCCGACTCCGGCCGGGTGCGCGTCGCCGAGCAGTGGGCCGACCGGCTCGGTGGCTGCCCACTGGCGTTCATCCACAAGACCCGCGACGTCAACGTCCCCAACTCCGTGGTGGCCAACCGCGTGGTGGGTGAGGTCGAGGGCCGTACGGCCGTGGTGGTCGACGACATGATCGACACCGGCGGCACCGTGGTGAAGGCCGCCGAGGCGCTGGTCGACGCGGGGGCCACCGACGTGATCGTGGCCGCGACGCACGGTGTGCTCTCCGACCCCGCCGTCGACCGGCTGAAGAATTCCCGCATCCGCGAGGTCGTGGTCACCAACACGCTGCCGATTCCGCAGGAGCACCGCTTCGACACCTTGACCGTGCTGTCCATCGCCCCGATGATCGCCCGCGCGATCCGCGAGGTGTTCGAAGACGGTTCGGTGACCAGCCTGTTCAACGGCGCAAGCTGATCACCTGCAGGTTTCTCATCCGCGACTCGGCGGACCCCTGCGCATCGCCTGACAGACCGGCAGGTATTCTTTCCCGGTTGCCTCGGCGAGGGACGCCCGTAACCGGCTCCGTGATCGACGCGGTTGCGGACTTGTGCGCCGCCGAGCAGCCATCGACCGCAGCCGACGTCGCACGTTCTTGAGGAGTAGTTTCCGTGTCCGAGGTCAAGATCAAGGCCGAGTCCCGCACCGAGTTCGGTAAGGGTGCGGCACGACGGATCCGACGCGCGGGTCTCGTCCCCGCCGTCCTGTACGGCCACGGCAGCGCTCCGGTGCACATCAAGCTGCCGGGTCACGAGCTGATGCTCGCGCTCAAGACCGCCAACGCCCTCTTCGACGTCGACCTGGGTGAGCGCAGCGAGCTCGCGATTCCCAAGCAGGTCCAGCGCGACCCGATCAAGGGCTTCCTCGAGCACGTCGACCTGCTGATCGTCCGCCGCGGCGAGAAGGTCACCGTGGAGGTGCCGCTGACGCTGACCGGTGAGGCCGCACCCGGCACGCTGGTCTCCAGCGAGCACACCACGCTGTCCGTCGAGGCCGAGGCCACGCACATCCCCCCCGGCATCGAGGTCTCCATCGAGGGCTCGGAGATCGGTACGCAGATCCTGGCCAAGGACATCCCGCTGCCGCGCGGCGTGACCCTGCAGCTGGACCCGGAGGCGCTGGTCGTCAACATCACCGCCGCTCCGACCGCCGAGCAGGTCGAGGGCGAGCTGGCCGAGGCCGAGGCCGAGGTCGGTGGCGAGGGTGCCGAGGCGGCCGCCGAGCCCGAGGCCACCGAGGAAGGCGCCGGCGAGGAGCCCACCGAGGAGCAGGAGTAGTCGAGCCGTACGCCGGCCCCTACCTACACACCTGCGTAACCCTCCATGTCCGACAGCATGTCCGGTAGTCCATGGCTGGTCGTGGGCCTGGGCAACCCCGGGCCCACGTACGCCGCCCACCGGCACAACATCGGCCAGCAGGTCGTCGACCTGCTGGCCACCCGGGTGGGCGGGAAGATGAGGCCGCATCCACGTGGCCGCGCCGACGTCCTCGAAGGGCGCCTCGGCGGCGTTCCCGGCGTACGCGTCGTGCTGGCCCGGCCCCGCTCCTACATGAACGAGACAGGCGGCCCGGTGGCGAGCCTGGCCACCTTCTACAAGGTTCCGCCTGAGCGCGTGGTGGCCGTCCACGACGAGCTCGACATCCCCTTCGGCGCGCTGCGGCTCAAGCTCGGCGGCGGCGACAACGGCCACAACGGTCTCCGGTCGATCCGCCGCTCTCTCGGCACCGGCGACTTCCATCGCGTGCGGTGCGGCATCGGCCGCCCACCGGGGCGCCAGGACCCGGCGGACTTCGTGCTGTCCGGCTTCTCCGCGGCCGAGCGCAAGGAAGTCCCGCTGTTCGTCGACAACGCCGCCGACGCGGTCGAGGCGCTGGTGGCCGAGGGACTCGACCGTGCGCAGAACACCTGGCACGGCTGACCTTCTCGCCTGCGGGACGCGCTTCGTCGACCCCCGCGAGGGTTGACGACGACGTTCAGATCACGGTTCGATCTCGCATGCAACTTTCTCCGCCCTCGGGGAGTCGGTGGGTACGTAGGTGCCGGCTTCGCGCCCGGGGGGTGCGTGGAGCCGGCATTTTCATGTTTACCCTCCGGCCCACTGGGAACCCATTTTTGTCGGACACACAGCTTCGTTTGGCTGAGGCCGACAACGACCCCTGCCTATGGTGAATGAATTGGCCAGACGGGAGGGGCCACCGTGTTTCGAAAACTTTTTCTCGCAGTATTACTCGCGGTCGTGCTGATTGCTGGGGCCGCGTGTCAACCGGGCCAGAAGCCGGCACCAGGGGGCGGTGTCGTCAAGAGCACCTGCGGTGTGGGTACAAAGCTCACGCCGAAATGTGGTGCGTGGTGGGGGGTTGCCGCCAATCCTCTTGCCGGAGAAAGCTGGGACACGGCGCTGACGAATTTCGAGACCCAGATCCAGCGGCCGGTGAACATCGCGCACTACTACCACTCGTCCGGGCAGTTGTTCCCGACGTCGTCGGAGATAGCCCGGGCGAACCAGCCGGGCAAGGAACGCCTGCTGCTGATCAACTACAAGCCCGAGGGCGGGAAGACCTGGGCACAGGTGGCAGCGGGTGCGCAGGACGCCAGGCTGGACGCGCTGGCCGCGTACATCAAGGCCAACTTCAACAAGCCGTTCTTCCTCACGATCCACCATGAGCCGGAGGAAGAGGTCGTCCCGACGACGGGATCCGGTTACACCGCACAGGACTACCGTGCGATGTACCGGCACGTCGTGCAGCGGCTGCGTGCGAATGGTGCTACCCAGATCGTCACGGTGATGGACTACATCGGGTTGCCGAAGTGGGGAAGCCAGCCGTGGTTCGAAAGCCTGTACCCCGGCAACGACGTGGTCGACTGGATCGCCTACGACCCCTACATCTTCGGTAGCGGCTCATACTGGGGTCCCGTTTCCGATCTCTTCAATCGGAAATTCCCCGAGTACCCGAAGTGGCCCGGCTTCTACACCTGGGCGACACAGTTCGCACCCGGAAAGCCGTTGATGCTCGCCGAATGGGGAGTGGGGGAACAGCCGGGTAATCCGGCCGGTAAACCGGATTTCTTCAAAGCGCTGGGATCGCAGGCAAAGAACTGGCCGGCGGTGAAGGCGATGGTGTACTGGAACGCCGCGGCGGACCGCACGGTCGGAGCGACCCGTATCGACTCCACGACGGCGTCGTTGCAGGCGTATCGCACCACGGGGCTGATGCCGTACTTCAACCCCTAATGGGGTTCGACCGGCGTTTCGCGCCCAAGGCTAGGGCTGTTGGGCGTGAGGCTGGTCGCCGAGCCGCCGTCGGGTGAGCACTCTTCAGT